>DTWD01000197.1 GCA_012963185.1 Acidobacteriota bacterium | reverse complement strand
TTTCTTATCTCCACTCGCTTCCCTACCGCTACGGCTGCGGCTGCGGCTGCGGCTGCGGTGTACAAAGCAAATGGCTGGAGATCCGTTCTGTTGCATAACCACATTCTTCAAAGAATCTGTACAACGATGCCTCGGTACCGGACGGATAAAATTCTGGGTGCAGTTCAAAGAACACTACCGGACGCTTTGGTCCGTCGCAAAGAAGACTCCTAATGTTCTTCAACACTTCAATTTCACATCCTTCAATATCCATAAACAAGAGGTCCATGGCTCATTGCTCGTTGTGCAAAAACTCCAGCAATGAAACGCATCGGACCGTCTCTCTTGAATGATCATTCCCGCTCTTAATGCCTTCTGAAGCGCCGGGATAATCAAACCCTGTGATCTGTTGCACCCCAGAATAGGGACTGATTGACTCGGCATTAAAATCCACAGACGTCATCGAGGGTGGCGCAACCGCTTGATTTAACAACCGGACATTTGCAAGTGCATTGAGCGCAACGTTCCGTTCCGCAATCTTAAAATATTTCGGAAAAGGTTCAAATCCGTATACCCGACCTGTAGGACCAACGAGTCGAGAGAGATGAATCGTAAAGGCGCCATAACAGGCCCCCAGTTCGATAACGACAAAACCCGGCCGAACAATTCGATCGAGTGTATCGAACGTCCATGGCTCAAATGTTCCAAACCGACGCTGCGCCACGGTTTCACCATAGGAAATGGGCAACCACATCCGGCAATCTCTCGGCGGCGAATCCTAAACACACGCCCTGGAGTCTTTCGTTGCTGATGATAGGCGGCGTACAACCGAATCAGGTCCGTTCGCAGATCAATCACAAGTCGTCGTACATCCTTCGCCACAAGACCTGGATCCGCCAACCGCCGGAATATCTTTCGTATCAGGTGTCCGGCACCCATACTACGCAGAGAACGGCTAACGTTTGATTTCATGCGTAACTACGGATGTTCACGTGATCTATCGAACGGGAAGCCATCGCCTGAATCATTAATTGAGAGTCCCTCAGGACGATTTTGGATCTGTGGGGAAATTTCCAGCTAAAGCTTTTTTGATCGAAGTCTTCAGATCATGAGAAAAGTCACTTTTAGTTATCCATTCCAAATAGCCCGGGTCTTTCTCGCAGACCTCTTCCAGCGAAGCACCTTGATGTTTACCAAAGCTCAATCGTGCTGCCCCATCTCGCCAAATAAGTTTCCCGTCGACGTCAAGTCGATTCACACCAGTTTGATTACGTACTGACGACAGGCCCTCCACAGACAGATCAAGTTGTTCGCTCGCGCCTGCACTCCTCATTTGGCCAAGCAAGACACGTGCTGTTGTGTCGATGTCAGCATCTGCTTGATGTGCATCCTCAGGTCGCTTTCCAACAAATCGTTGAGACGCATCGACCAATGTTCTCGGCTCCAACCGTTGCCAGACATGTAGCGGGTCAATGAGCGCCAGGCCTTCAAAGGTAAACGCCACGCCAGCACGATCGCACTCAGCCTGAAGCATTTGCCGGTCAAACCGAAAGTTGTAGCCAACAAAATCATGTCCGGACAACGCCTCTGTAAGAGAGGCGGCAACCTCAGGGAAGGTTGGTGCATCCTTAACGTCCTCATCCGTGATGCCATGTATTGCCGTGGATTCTTCTGGAATCGACCGCTCGGGATTAATCAATTGGTCAAACTCGATTACGTGATGGTCAGGTGTGACCGTGACATACGCAATCTGCACGATCCGATCGGATTTCGGCCAGACCCCAGTTGTCTCGACATCAAGAACGGTCAACGGTCGCTGGATCTTCAGCCCCGAAGCAATCTCTATTAGAACGTTCTTTAGCGTTGTATAAGCGCTCATCCGAATTCGGCTAATGGTAGCTGATTGGCCACGTTGTCGTGCTCTGCTTGATAGAGCACCATGTGGATAGTCAAGACATAAGTAACTTCGCTCGACTACCCACACTACTGAGTTTTAAGACGACACAGTTAGAGCGACCAAGCCCCTGATCGTATTTGCTGCAATACAGGCCCGCTCGGCAATCATCACCAGCTTCTTCAACTGGGGGCCATCCGCCACGGCAGTAACATGCATGTGAACCGCAGCAAACCGTGTCATGTCGTCAGATAAGGTGGCCGTAACCGTCAGCACTATATTCTCAACACTAACGTCTTCTCGAGCAGCAATCGCCGCTCTGAGATTGCTCATAAAACACCCCCCTACCGCCGCCAGCAATAATTCTCCGCCCATCGGGCCCGCATTATTGCCGCCCTTGGCCTCTGGCCGGTCGATTACAAATTGATGGTCACGAATCGTGGCCATACTGCCCGTTGTTTCATGTTGTTTTAACGTTACGGCAATCTCAGCCATTTATACCTTCTCCCTCGTCTCATACGGTTGCAAGCCATACAATTCTCATGACCTGTCGTCAGTTAGATTGACAGGCGGCACGCATGTTGCTTTCAGCGCGTTCATATCGTTCAATGGTGTGATTAATTCTGACGGAATTCTACGCACATGATGAAAGACGCGCTTCGGACGAGCCTGCCACTTTTCTTGAGCATTGCAATTTTCGGCTTTCCAACGCCGACTCACGCT
>DTWD01000196.1 GCA_012963185.1 Acidobacteriota bacterium | reverse complement strand
TTGACCTTGTGGTGATGTTTCGCGGTTATACCGGACAGCGATCTTTTCGTCGGACCCGAGCCCGTGCGGCGGTAAAACGACCTGGCTTTTTGAGACTTGAAGGAATGGCACCCTTTGGTGCACCGGCTTTTATTTTGATCGCGACGCCTGATGATGCGACCTTGTTGCTTCCTCGGGAACGCCAGGTCGTTCGCGACGCATCAGCTTCCGATTTGCTGTATTTCCTGTCCGGATTGTCGCTCGAACCAGATGATGTCCACGCTTTGTTGACCGGTTGTGTAATTCAAGATGGAGTGTCTCTTTCTGCGCGGGCTTACGGAGATGATTGGGTCGCGATTGATTTAAATGGTGGGGCGACGGTCTATTCCCGCCGTTCCGGCATTACCCCAGTAATCAGTATTAGTACTCTTGGAGACCTTGTAGTTGAATATTCGGAACACGTACGAGGATTGCCAAGAAAGTTACGTATCCAGACGGTTACTGCGTCATCTCCTACTGATCTCACGATTGAGCTATCTCAAGTTAATGTGAATATTGAAATTAATCCAGAGGCTTTCGAGGCGTCAGTGCCGGCGACGTTCTCTTCAGTAGCGTTTGATGATTTTAAGCTTCAGTCGTTAACAGAAGATCGATCTTTCGCAACGGACGCTGGGCGGTGAAGCTGGATCGGTCTGGCTTCCAGATACGTTTGCGTGCCTTTGCCAAGATCAATCTTGGCCTGCATATTCTTGGTTTGCGTCCCGATCGGTTTCATGAGGTACGGACGATCTTGCAGACTATCGAACTACACGACACTCTCCTGCTGAGCGTCCGTCGTGGTCCATTCATAGTTAGAAGTCGGGCTCAAGCGATGCCGCAAGACCGCGATAATTTAATATGGACGGCTGGTGTCGCACTGTGGCGTGCGATTGGCCGCGCTGGAATACCCGAAGGTGTTGCTGTGAGAGTAACTAAAAGAATTCCGGCAGCAGCTGGTTTGGGTGGGGCAAGTAGTGATGCCGCGGCCGCGCTTGTGCTTTTCCGTAAGCTTTGGGCGCCTAGAACGGGAATTCGCTTTCTTCGTGAGGTCGCAGCTAGCGTGGGTTCAGACGTGCCATTTTTTTTCGATGGTGGAACGGTATTGGCAACAGGTCGTGGGGAGCGTACTAGACAGTTGGCACCACTCGAACGTCAATGGATTGTTTTGGCCTTACCGGAATTCGGGGTTAAGACACCTCAAGCCTATCGTTGGTGGGACGGCTTATCAGACAGCAAAAGAAGGAGGTATCTGCGGCCGCTGCCTCAGAGATGGAGAAGTCGGCTTGGCCTTTTGAGTAATGATCTTCAGGGCCCTGTTGTCGAACAATATCCAGCTATTGCTGAGATGACCGAACGTCTCCGAGTAGTTGGTGCGCATGGGGCAGCCATGAGTGGCAGTGGCTCAGCCGTTTTTGGTCTATTTGCGACTCAGGCAGAAGCGGTTGTGGCTCGGCGGCGTATTCGGAAGCTTGGTTGGCGGACCTGGGTCACGCGAACTATTTCGAGAAGTGATTGTGTCCGCCTTGCGGCCCCTGTGCGCATCGACTAAAGTATTTTGTTTCAGCCGCGTTCGTATGATGTCGATGTGCGAAACCGGCTTCGCCGGGGGCGAAGTAACGGCCTGGCCGAGGCGTGCTGCTATTCGATGGGGCGTGGCCAAGCGGTAAGGCGCGGGATTTTGGTTCCCGTATTCGAAGGTTCGA
>DTWD01000195.1 GCA_012963185.1 Acidobacteriota bacterium | reverse complement strand
TCCGATGTGTCGCACGAGCTGCGGACGCCCCTCACGGTTATCCGCAGCGTCGGCGAGGTTGGTCTTCGAGGAGACAGAGACGCAACCGACTATCGGACCATTGTCGGCAGCATGCTGGAAGAAGTTAATCGTCTGACCGACTTGGTCGACAGATTGTTAACACTGTCGCGGTCTGACATTGGCTCGCTCAAACTTAAGGCGGAGACCGTCGAACTGGGAGAACTTGCTGACGGTATCGTTTCGGATTTAAAAGTCCTCGCCGAGGAGAAAAACCAGACGCTCTCGGTTGAGCGTGTGGATTCAGCTCTCTGCGTCGCCGACGTAGTCGTGTTGCGTCAGGCCCTCATCAACATCGTGGACAACGCCATCAAGTACTCGCCCTCGGCTGGCCAAATTCGGATCAGGACGTTCACCGTAGGTGGCCACTCGTCGCTCGAAGTACGGGACATGGGACCGGGCATCCCTCCCGATCTGCAACAGCGCATCTTCGATCGGTTCTATCGTTACGGTCCCGACGCTTCGGGAAACATTGGTGTTGGTCTTGGGCTGGCCATTGCAAAATCGTCCATCGAGGCGAACGGCGGCGAGTTGGTCTGCGAATCGGTCGTCGGCGAGGGCAGCTGCTTCCGGGTGCAGTTGCCTCGCAAATCTTTGCCTGCAAATCCTGAAGGATGTCGATGACACGTTATTGGCTTCAGGCCGCCACATTCGTCGCCGCCTATACCTTCGTGGGATGTACCTCAATCCAACCCAATAACGAGATCCTCCTCAATTCGTTCACCGACCAGATCGCCTCCAGCACGTTCGTTACCGATTTCGTCAGAGACGGCAATGAGCTGAGATTTTATGGCCCCAACGGTAAAGGGGGGGAGGCTGCGTGGCTGGTACGCATCGAGACTGTACTTGTCGAGTCGAACGAGTTTGATCCGGTCGCACCGTATTACGGACGCATCAGATCTGAATGGGCCGCCGATGGGACGGTCGTCGAGTACTTGGGTTCGATGACCGCCCTGCCTCAAGAATTTCTTGACCGAGGTGTCGGCCAAGAATGCTGGGCGTACTGGCTGGCAGCCGAGAAACGCTGGGACTGGTAACAACCGTCTCCGTCTCGCAGTACCGTGCCAGTCGTGCTGGCGTGCAGGAAGTGGGTCTCCATAGGGCAACAATGGCACTATAGCGAGCTTCGATGGGTAAGTACCAGCGAGTTACGATGTGGACCGTGGGTAGCCTCCTGGGACTTGGGTTTCTCGGCGATGCGCTCGATTACTTCGTCTATGAACAACCAACAGAAATCGATGTAGTAGCGGAAATTGGATGGACAGTGCTATTTCTTGCAACAGTGACTACCGTCGAAGGAATACTCTGGCTCGTCTTTAAGACATTCAACGCCAATAAGAAGAACCGACCCTAGAACTAAGCTGTCAGATTTGACCCCCATTGGCTCAAACGGCAAAAACAGTCTTACGGGATGAAGTGAATCAACAACCGCGTCTACGGCATTCGAAAGAGGTCGGTAATCTGGAATGAAATCTTGGTCGTCTCTCCGTCGGGCAGCTCGACCGCGGCCGGAGCAAAACTACCGCCCGCGACGTATTGCGTAGCCGGCGAACCGGACGGAGGCTCTGGCTGGTCAAGGGTGTAACTACCGTGCGTGTCATAGATCGCAGCCACATAAACCGGCGATGCGGTGAGGTTGGAGAACGATGCGGTTCCACCGTTCTCGGTGATTATTGCCTGAGCGATCGGAGACGCCTGCATCATGCTAGCGGTGTCAAAAATCACAACGTAGAGTGAGTTCTCAGAACTGACCTGTATAGGTCACCGCGACCTCAAGTGTCTGGCCCTGAATCGCCCACACTGGACCAGTCGTCAGTACCACCAGAAGTACCGTTGACACGAGTACCATCAATCCGAGCAGCTGTGCTCGTCGCATCCTGCCCTCCGTCTCCGCGCCATTCTGCCAGTTTTCGGGCGTGCGGGAAACGACAATCGCCCCACGTTGAAACACGCGCTCGGGAAGCGTAATCTAGGCGGGTATGACGCGACGGT
>DTWD01000194.1 GCA_012963185.1 Acidobacteriota bacterium | reverse complement strand
GTCAACTATCGAACTCACAAGTCGAGTCAGGATTTGCTGATCATCGAACGTACGTATACGCGAACGACGAGGTCGACCAGCAAGTACATTTAGGATTTGATTTGGCCTCGACGGCTAATGCACCCATCCGCGCTGCGAACTCTGGCACCGTCGTCTTCGCTGACTACCTCGGTATCTATGGCAATTGCGTCATTCTTGATCACGGCATGGGGCTCCAATCGCTGTACGCCCATCTATCCTCAATCGATGTCACTCAAGGCACGAAGGTCGACCGTGACCAACAACTCGGACTGAGTGGCCAAACCGGTCTAGCTGGAGGCGACCATTTACACTTTGCAATGCTACTGCAGGGACGACCGGTAACGCCGATGGAATGGTGGGACGAACATTGGATCGAAGACCGGATCCAGCGGAAACTACGAGACGCCGGACAGTCTTGATATAATTGAATAGTCAGCCAGTTAATTAAGTAAAACGCCACATCTCTGGACTTCTGGTGTTTTGCTGTCACATTTTTTTGTACAGGAGAGTTCAATGCAGTATCGAAGAGTCTGGGCGTTCGTCTCAATCATCGCAGTTGCGGCTACGCTCGCTTGCAACTCGCGAGCAGATGTTCCACCTGTCTCCGTTGTTCCAGGATCTGGCGCCTCAGGCGGTGGAGGTGGAGGAACGACTGGTACAAGTAGCGTCAGCGGTATGGTCACGATCGAAGGCCCGGCCCCCATGGCTGAAACTATCCGTATGAATTCCGATCCAGTTTGCGTGAACGCAGCAACTATGACGGATACTGAGTACTACATTGTTGGTGGTGATAGTGGTCTCGGTAACGTCTTCGTGTACGTCAAAGAAGGTATTTCAGGAAACTATCCAACGCCCAGTGAAACATTGATCCTCGACCAGGCGGGTTGTCGCTACGAACCACACGTCTTCGGCGTACAAGTGGGGCAAACGGTCCAGATCCTCAACTCCGACCCAACACTGCATAACATTCATGCGACACCGGCAGTGAATGCTGAATTCAACACGGGACAACCGATTCAAGGAATGACCCTGGACAGAACTTTTGATCAACCGGAAGTGATGCTACCGTTCAAGTGTGACGTTCATGGCTGGATGAACGCCTACGTCGGCGTCTTGTCACACCCATTCTTCGACACAACCGAAGCTGCTGGAACTTTTGACATCAGTAACCTTCCAGCAGGCGATTATGTTGTCGAAGCATGGCATGAAATGCTCGGAACTCAAACGCAAACCGTAACAGTCGCCGACGGCGAAGCGGCTGAAGTATCGTTCACCTTTAGTGTCGGTTAAGAATTTCACGTTAAACAACGCGGGAATCTAAATGACCGGCACGCTGCCTTGGTGCAGCGTGCCGGTCATCCGCTCCGAACTGCTAACCGGTCGCTTTTCGATGCCCTGGTTACATCACTACACAAGACTTCTCGCCGCAGCCTCACTCTTGCTGATTACAGCAGGTGGACTCGTTACGAGTACCGGCTCTGGATTGTCCGTTCCGGATTGGCCCAATTCATACGGCTACTTCATGTTCTCTTTCCCTCTATCAAAAATGGTGGGGGGAATCTTTTATGAACATGCCCACCGACTCATCGCAAGCATCGTGGGACTTCTCACCATTGGACTTGCCGTGTGGATTTCCAGGATAGATAGTCGCCGGTGGGTCAGACGGCTTGGCTGGACGGCGCTCGCCTCCGTGATCATGCAAGGCACGCTTGGCGGTCTTACGGTCATCTATTTTCTCCCGCCAAGCATCTCAATCAGCCACGCGGGACTTGCGCAACTATTTTTTGCATTAATCGTAAGCCTTGCAATCTTCACCTCGAAGGGCTGGCATTCTCGGTATAACCAACGTCCGCCGCTAAATGACTGGGTCTTGGGTCGGCTCGCACTAATCACACCGACATTGATTTACGTCCAGATCTTAGTCGGAGCTACGATGCGCCATACCGATGCCGGCTTAGCCATACCGGACTTTCCGTTAGTCTTTGGTGGTCTCTTTCCCTCTGTCTGGACCCCTGGTGTCAGCATCCACTTTGCCCACCGCATTGGAGCATTACTTGTAGCTATCGTTGTATGTGCAACCGCAGGTCATGTCCTCTACCACCACGCCGCACGACGGGAACTGTGTCGACCTGCGTTACTGTTAAGCGGTTTGATATTGCTACAAATCGCACTTGGTGGTTGGACCATCTTGAGCGAGAAGCACGTAACAGTAAATACTGCTCACGTGGCCGTAGGTGCGCTCGCTTGGGTTACCGCGGTGTCTCTTGCCCTACGTGTACACCGAGAATGGTTCGTTAACAACGAACAGCCTCAACGCCGTGATACACGATTAGGAGCTGTACCTGCGAACTCTGAGGCTCAAGCATGAAGGGTAACACCGTCGCCTTGACAGCAGAACGGAATCGTCTTGTTGATTTCTTCGCCCTCACAAAACCACGTCTTAATTCGCTCACAGTTGCAACAGCAGGTGTTGGCTACTTCCTCGGTGCTACGTCACCGATAGACCTAATCATGATGTTGAATGTTCTCGTTGGGTCTGGATTAGTTGCCGGAGGGGCGGCCGCATTCAACCAAATCGCAGAACGCGACATTGACGAGACCATGGCACGCACAAAGCTTCGACCGATGCCAATGGGACGCGTCTCGCTAAACGAAGGTCGGATTTTCGCGTTCATCATTGCGACCGCAGGGTTTGTGATACTTCTGGTCGGCACAAACGTGGTGGCCGCTATCGTTGCTGCCACTACACTCGTTAGCTACGTCGCAATCTATACACCGCTGAAAAGACGGACCTCATGGGCAACAATCATTGGAGCGGTCCCTGGTGCGCTCCCACCAGTCATCGGTTGGACGGCCGCACGTGGTGCACTTACCGTCGAAGCATGGGTATTATTTAGTATTGTATTTCTTTGGCAACTTCCGCATTTTCACGCGCTTTCCTGGTTATACCGCAGCGATTTTAAAAAATCTGGCCTACCTTTAATCGCGGTACAGGATCCCGATGGTCGTCGAACGGCCAAGCATGCACTTTTTTTTGGATGCGCCCTCGTTCCGGTTAGCTTGACACCAACCTTCGTTGGGTTAGCCGGGCTTCCGTACCTCGTGCTGGCAACGGTACTCGGTGCAGCCTTTTTAATTCTGGCGGTGCGATTCTTGTCTGAGCGCTCAGACGCGCGCGCGCGTGTTCTTTTCCTCGGGTCGTTGGTTTATCTGTCTCTGCTATGGGTTTCTCTTGTTTCGGCCCGCCTCTTGTAACCAGTACAAGCTAAATCGATGCCAGAAGTCACCGAACTTCCTGCAGTCAATGCGACGCTGAATGCCATTTCGGCATTGCTTCTAGTCACCGGATACATCCTTATTCGTCGAGGACAAGCACAAGAACATCGCCTATGTATGCTCGCGGCCTTCGCAACCTCCGCACTATTTCTCGCGAGCTATGTTATCTACCACCTCAATGTAGGTTCCGTCGCTTTTACAGGACAGGGATCCATTCGCATTGTCTACTTCACAATTTTGATCAGCCACATCATTTTGGCAATCATCATTCTGCCAATGGCGATCGTGACATTACTGCGAGCTCTCCGTGGTCAACTTGAATCACACCGTCGAATAGCAAAATGGACTCTTCCCCTCTGGCTCTATGTCTCGGTCACCGGTGTGGTGGTGTACTGGATGCTCTACCAAATGTAGAGTCGTTCAATCCGAGACCCTGTTTCTAAACGCCGACGGGCATCACCGATAGATGAGGTACGGGCGACGAGTCTGACGCCACAAGTTTTCGCCCTCTTGCCAATCGGCAACAATACTCTCGGGGTCATCTCCACCACGTATACGCTCTACCAGACCCAAGGAACCTGAAAGACGAACCAACGCGTCAAGGTCAAAGTCATTTGGGTGAAGGCGAAATAACGCCGCGGCAATTTCAACACCTAACCGGACCGGTTGGAATCGATTGCGGTCCGTAACCAATACCGCAATACCTTCGCACCACTGACCAGAATATTTACTGGACATTGGTGTAAAGGTCACCGGATACACTCGGACACCCTCCATTCCTCTTGTATTCAGAACTCGCGCCAACGCCACGCCATCCACCCAGGGAGCTCCAAGCTGTTCAAACGGCGTATCGGTGCCTCGACCTACCGAAATATTGGTTTGCTCGAGCAAACCAATCCCAGGATAGGTCGTTGCCTGCGCTACGGAACGAAGATTAGGTGAGGGATTTACCCATGTAATTCCCGTCTCATCAAACCAGGTTGTACGACGCCACCCACGCATAGGAATTACCGTCAGATCGGCATCGATACGCTTTTCGGTATTGAACAATAGCGCCAACTCGCCAATCGTAAGACCGTGCCGAACCGGCATAGAAAAATAGCCTGTAAAGCCCGTCGTCTCCGCAGTACCGTCGAGCAGGGGACCTTCAACGATTGCACCCGTAATCGGGTTAGGACGGTCAAGCACAACAATCGGGATGTCTTGAGCAGCAGCAGCCTCCATCATGTATGCCATCGTCGTAGCGTAGGTATAAAACCTCGTTCCAACGTCCTGTAAGTCAACCACTACGGTATCCAGTCCCCGTACCATCTCGTCAGTCGGTCGGCGTGTAGGACCGTAAAGTGAATAAATGGGAAGGCCGGTCGCTTGATAACGACTATGACTCACTGCCTCGTCACGCGAACCGCGAATACCGTGCTCCGGACTGAACAGTGCCTTCAGTTCAACACCGGCAGCATCGTTCAACAGATCGATCGTGGCTCGACCGAGACGATCACGTCCAGTGTGATTGGTTAATAGACCTACGCTTCGGCCAGCAAGCTGCTCAAACTGTTCCGATACCAGCACGTCAATACCGGTAAGTGTGTGACTCAGACCCACTGATACAGGTCGAGTAGTCGCGGCAGACAATCCATCATCGACCGCTGCTGCCGCCAGAGTCGCCACGCGACCACGCAGACTCGTCACGTTTCCATCACCATCCGGATGCACGCGATTTGAAAGAAACACCACAACAGTCGACGTGTCAGGGTCAATCCAGATCGATGTTCCCGTAAAACCGGTATGCCCGAATGACCGTGCAGAAAACAGGTCGCCGCGGTTCGAGGAGTACCGAGAATCAATATCCCAACCAAGGCCCCTCCGCTCATCCAAGAAAAGTGGAGTGGCCGGCGTCACCATCCGAGCAACGGTCAGTGGCGACAGAACAACGGGTGTCTCAGCACTAATGCGCCCACCCCCCAAGACCATCGCGCCAAATCGAGCAAGGTCATCCGCCGTTCCAAACAGTCCTGCATGTCCAGCAACACCACCCATTCGACGCGACGTCGGGTCATGAACGGTACCTCGGAGCATTTCAGCGCCAGGTCCTCCACACGGCCAAGCAAGCCGTCCACACGCCTCGGTCGGAGCAATCCGATCTCTAAACGCAGCTACTGGACGAAACAGTGTGTCAGTCATACCAAGTGGCCCAAAGATCCTCCCTTGCGAAAATTCAGAGAGTGACTCACCACTAACCCGCTCAACAATCGCTCCGAGCAGCAGGAAATTAATATCGCTGTAAATGAACCGTTCTCCGGGCGGTGCCTCGAGCAGCTCCTCCGTCGCTCGTTGAACGGCTATCTCTACTCCTTCAAACTCTTGCTCAAGTGGAAAATCTGGCCGCAGGCCAGACACATGTGTCAACAAATGCTCAATAGTCACCGCCTCTTTCCCGTATCGTTCGAAGCCAGGTACATAACGTGAAACCGGGTCACGAAGACGAATCACACCTTCCTCAACCAACGCCATAACACTCGGTGCAGTGGCGATAACTTTCGTCAGCGAAGCCAAATCAAAAATAGTATCGACCGTCATCGGCTCAACTCGCGGTCTGAGCGATCGATGGCCAAAAGCTTTCCGGTAGATCGTTTCGCCGCGATGAGTAATCAGAACAACGGCTCCAGGAAGATCACCCGCTTCTATCCCGTCCAAAATAACAGTATCTATCCCACTAAGACGTTGTAGATCAATGACTTGTTGTGTTTCCTGTCCGAGCAGAACAACTGGACAAAACAACAGAACAAGATAGAGAAGCCTGTAAAAATCAGCGAATCGGTGAGAGAAATTCTTGTTTCGCAACACGACCTAATCCCGAGTGTATACTGGCTGGGAAGGAGTGCTAAGTATGTTCCGCGCGATTGCTGTTTTTGGAGTTTCTACGTTGCTGGCTGTCTTGGTCTTTACCGAGACAGCTGAAGCCCAGCCTGGCTTCATGCCGGGATTTATTTCGGGGATTGTCCGAGACATTAATGACCAACCGATAGCTGGTGTGACAGTCATCGGAGAAAACTCACAATGGCAGCGACGTGTCGATGCTGAAACCAACGACGATGGGCGTTTCTCATTTGTTGGATTACAAACTGGTCGTTGGCTATTCATCGTCCGTGGGCGTGGGTATGAACCGGTGCAGGGATTCGCGTACGTCCGCGGCTCAGGCCTGGGCGGTCAGGTCACCTTTGTTATGGAAACTGACCCCCTGAACCCCGTAGCGCCACAAACAGGGGTGCTCGCCAACCTCAGGGCTGACGAACTCCAAGAAGCCATCTCGGTCGCTGACCAACTCTTCGAAACTGGGGAATACGACAAGGCGATCGAGGCCTACCAGGCCGTCTTGACCAACGTACCGCAACTGACAAGTCTAAATTTACAGATCGGTCACGCCTACAAAGGGAAAAATGACTACCAGCGTGCGCTGGAAGCCTACCGTGCAGTCCCTACTACTAATAGCCCTGTCGGCAACGAAGCTCAGGATGCCATT
>DTWD01000193.1 GCA_012963185.1 Acidobacteriota bacterium | reverse complement strand
TGATGTGCTCTGGAACATCGCCGACCTGTGTCCAAAATACGAACAAGGTATTGTCCCGAATCAATAACGCCGAATGACGCATATTCGCATTAAAGAGCCTGGGGCCTTCTTCAAAACTTCCGAGTGGATTCCGAGACCGATAAAACTGTCCGGGCATGGCCATTGAGTACGTATAGCCATCATGATTGAAGATGCGCATGTAGGTTCGGCCGAGTCGTTCTGGACGCGCTTCAAAGTGGATACCATCGCTCGACGTTGCAACCCGAGAAACCTGCGTGCTGACATCATCAAGCCCATGAAAATACATGATGACGCGTTCATTGACATGATCGACATGGACGTCTGGCGAGGCGATGTGTGGAGTCGTGGCCTCAAACAGGCCATCGTGTGACATCGGCACACCACGCCGCTCTTGCGACGCGCGCAGTCGCGCCGCGACATCAGAAGAGACCGCAGGCGGTTCCGCTAAAAAATAAGAATCCCGTATTTGCAAACTGCCCGGCGCGTGGATCTTCCACGGACCCAATAAATCGTCCGCGTACGCCAATCGGATATATAGACCTTTGTGATCAGCAAAGTAGAGGTAATACTCTCCCAGCGGATCGTTAATCCAGTCTGGAACTTTAATTACGGACGGTCCTTGGATATTTTCACCGACACTCGGATGAATACCCGGTGCGATAATCGGAGCCGTGAGTAATCGTTCGACACGGACATTACTGATTGCCTGTGCGCCCAACTCAACCGCGAAGGCCGTCACAACCAGCGCGACCATACTCGCTATCATTCGCGGCACCGTCATTGTCCCAGTCTGACTCTGCCCACCGGTACTAGTCAGGAATCAATCTCGGAATAAATTTCGTCAGACCCTGAATTGGTCCAACTTCACCCGCGTACACATTCCCCGCCGCGTCAGCCGTCACACCTTCGCCCATCGAACCGACACCACCCATGCCAGAGGCTCGCTCAGACACGTGTTCCCGAACGAAATACCACACCTCACCCGTCCGTGCGCTCCCGACCCGCAAACCTTTGCGCCAACCGCCCGGATTGTAATTCTCATCTGATTCCGAATCGATCGCGTACAGCACATCGTTATCATCGATGAACAATCCGCTAATGCGACTGAACTGGTACCACGTATCGAGATGGTTGCCCTCCTGATCAAATATTTGAATGCGATTATTCCCACGGTCGGCGACAAAGAGTCGTCCTTGCGAATCAAACGATAGCGAATGCGGTGCGCGGAACTCGCCATCCCGGAACCCCCATTGTCCCCAACTCTTGATGAATGTGCCATCTGACGAAAACTTTGAAATCCGACCGATGGCATTGGGACCGGGCTCGTCAAGGAACTGACCGTTATGCGCTTCGCCGACATAGATGCTGCCATCAGGTCCGATCACGACATCATTTGGTTCCGAAAAATGCGTCGGCGGGTCGCCACGCTCACCTGGTGTGCCAAGTACCATTAAAACATCACCATCGGGACTAAATTTAACAACTTGATGCCCCTTCATTGGTGCATTGGGTGTGCGATCGAGTTCACGTTGATTTGGCGAGCGTGCGTCAACGACCCAGACATTGCCGTCACTGTCCACGTCCATGCCATGAGGCCATGTGATCATCCCCGCACCAAAACTTTTAACGACATTCCCCTCAGGATCCATTTTGACGATTGGATCGACGTCTGATTCTGCGCACGAATTCGACCCGCATCGGTCGGCGACCCAAATATGCACACCATCGATGTCAACATTGAGAGCACTTACCGACCCCCACGTGCGTCCATCCGGTAACGTACCGAAATCGCGAACGGTTTCGTACGGATTCGGCAAGTGATTAATCGGTTTCTGGTTCGCATGTTCCGGCGGAACTTTCGCACCGCGCTGGGCCAGTGCATCAACCGACCCTAGCGCTACGGCGAACCCAATTACCACCAGAAAATATCGAAATATTGACGTTACGTGCATTGGAACTCCTCAATCATTCCACGTACTTTGTATCCGAAGCAGTTATCTGGCGAGCGGGTTCGGCCGAACCTGGAAATGCACCATTTTGCTCTTCGTGCCCTTGCCGCCCTCGGTATGCCAAATGTAATTTGATCCGTAATTCGCCCAGGCCCCGCGGCCTTTCCAACCCGCATTGGGGTCGTCAATTCGTCCATCCAGTCCACGGGAATAAAAAGCCATCGGATAGGGGACTCGCAATACGACCCACTCCTCGGTCTCTGGCAACAGCGCGAGCAAAGCATCAGAGGTTGACCCATTCGCGATCGGGACATTTTCACCAAGACCCAGCGTGTTGTACTGATCAACCCAATTGTAATAATGAAAATCAGCACTACCCGGGTCGCTAACACCCTTCATCTGAGGGCCCGGTGTTGCATAAAGCGTCCAACCTTCCGGACAGTGCTGCCCGGTGGCGTCAGGACCATTCAATGGTCCGGTGCATTTCGATCGGTCGAAACTGGCCATGTGGCCACTACCGGAAAGCGCCGTCCAAATCACACCATTCCGGTCAACATCAATGCCACGCGGTGCGTGTCCTGTTTTACTCGGGTCCACGTCGGAATTCTCGATGGACGGCGGCTCATATATTTCTGCGACACAGGTCTCTGGCGGATTATCGCCAAAATCGAGACGTACGATACGGCCCGGAAAGGGCCCAGTTTGACTTGCCCACAATGTCCCGTCACGGGGGTTGTAAATAACGCCGTAACCACCAGCGCGAACTAATGTGTCACGTGTCGGATCAATGTCCTCACCAATGCCATTCCAAGGCTTCGTCGGTTTCCCATCACCATTCGTATCAAGCACGCCGGGACACCATCCTTGCGAGAATCGTTCATCACCAGTCTCATCGTAAAGCCGTGTGTTGATCCAACCGACGACACTGCCACCACCACTAAAAAAGAGCGTGTCGTCTTCGTCTTCACCGAACTGCAGGTGATGGGTACCAAAACACGTGTCGATCAGAACAAACTTCTCGGTTTCGGGGTCGTAGTACGACGCCTGCCGACCTGCCTGGCTCAAAGGGAAGTGTTTAGCTGACGGGTGGTCTGACCCTTCTTTGCACCAATCTGGATTCGGACGTGCCCGTATGGTTGATGTCATCCACACACGACCTTGCCCATCAAGCATCGGGTTATGAGGATCCGCTCGCTGATTAGGTTCAACACCCCACGGCAATTCATCTCCCCAGTAATACGACGACTCGAGTTGAGCTTGGGGGAAACGCGTCGGTACGGTACCCGGGTCAGCCGGACGGACCGGGATCTCCAGCTCCACAGCAGAATTCGATCCTGGGTCGACGGCAACTAACGTTCCGTGTCCAGCCGACACCCCATACACCGGACCATAACCATTAACCGTTGGATTGCGTTTATCGGTTGTGGCCTCATCGTGAATAAAAGAACTATCCAAACCCCAGTCCCACTGTGTAATCACGACATTCCGCTCGACACCGGATGGCCGCGGCGGACGCTGCGGTGTTTCACCAGCCGCAATCCGGTCTGACCAATCAGCAAACATCTCCAGTGCACGCTCACGACCGAAGCGGGTCACATTGGCACTCATCGAATTACCACGCTGGCCCGTCTGCACACGATGGTCCCACGCAGCCACCGTTGAATCGAAATCATCTAGTTGCTGAACGGTACGGGTATGCGTATTCCCCATCTGATGGCACAGCTGACAGCCTTGTTTCATTCGGTCGATCCATGCAGCCTGACTGGTCATCGCTTCCGAAATCCCATTACCATCTGACCCAGTTCCTGGAAATTCACTCTTAGCCGGTGGTTCGATCAGCGAATACCAATAGTTGCCAGGGTAATACTGGGCCGCCGCACGTTCATTCGGTGCAACAACCGCATCTAACTCAACATCCTCTTGCCCCGGAGAAAGTGTGACCTTCTCCGAATCGACCAGGCCGTAACCACGGACCCAAACGTCGTAGGTCGCAGCAGGAAGTTCCGGGAGCAAAAAGCGACCAGCGTCATCAGTAACGACAATCTTGACGAACTTCGTCTCAAGTTCCATCGTCTCTGCAATGACCCAGACGCCGGCTTCTGGCCCCGCACTACTCTCAACTGTCCCTGCAATCACACCATCCGGTTCAGCTTGAACCGCAGCAACTTCCACACCTGACCACCCAGCCCATCCAAGCAGGAGTGCCAGAAGAAACGACGTTCCGCCAAATCCGATACGTACGCGGGTGTTGCTACTCATCGAAGCCTCCTCGATTCACTCACCAAAACCGTTGGACGAAGAAATAACTCGGGCAGTCTAACACCGCACCGAAAGCAATCAAACTTCATGTTTCGACAGCCTGTCCGATCAAAAACAGGCCTAAACAGCATGCACGAAAGAAGGAACCAGGGTCAGGCAAAAACCACTAATTAGTCTCTGAGCGCGAACACCCAGATAACTCCACCCTGTGGCACTATATCTTCGCGGTCAAAGTGCGCATTCACTGCGCGCTGCATGCCTTGAGCATCCACGCCCCACCCCGACTGAACCGCAATATATTGAACACCGTCGATCGCGTAGGACGAAGGCACGCCGGTCACTCCTGAATTTGTTCGCTGCTCCCACAACACTTCACCTGTTTCCGCATTGAAGGCCCGAAAATATCGGTCATTGGTCCCACCGGAAAAAACCAGTCCGCCGGCAGTCGTCAAGATGGGGCCCCAGTTCTGCGATTCTGCAAACTCATGGGTCCATACTTGTTCACCAGTCGACATATCCCACGCTTGGATCTCTCCAAGATGGTCAGCATTATCAACAACGAACACCTGAGAGGAGGCTCCCGTGAACCCACGACCTGGCACATACTCGACCTCTGTTCCCACCATAGTCGAACAGAGATTCTCATTTGCAGGAATGTACAGATATCCGGTCTGAGGATTATACGCAGCCGGTGGCCAATCTTTCCCGCCCCACAGCGACGGACAGAACGTCGCCGGTTTATTGGTTCCAGGTTTTCGCTCCTGGTCATACTCCGGTCGTCCCGTCAGCGGATCAAGTGACCTGAAGACATTCTGGTCAACATAGGGTTGCGCCTCAACAAAATTGATCGCGTCAGCCGTGCGTTCAAGCGTCCAAAGATAGCCATTCCTCGCCGGATGCACCAGACTTTTAATGGTCCGCCCGTTACGTTGAATATCTATCAAAATCGGTGCAGACACCTCGTCCCAATCCCACGATCCGTTGTGATGGTATTGGTGATAGCCCTTCAATTCACCGGTATCCGCATCAAATGCCACCACAGAATTGGTGTACAGATTATCGCCAGGCCGTTGGTCCCCAATCCACGGTCCTGGGTTACCGGTGCCCCAATAGGTCAGGTTGAGCTCGGGGTCGTACGATCCGGTAATCCAGATCGACGCACCGCCTGTTTTCCAGGTATCACCTGGCCACGTCTCATTCCCTGGCTCACCCGGACCCGGCACAGTATGTGACCGCCACACCTCTGCTCCGGTGTCAGGGTCATACGCGGCGACAAAACCTCGAATGCCTCGCTCACCGCCCGATGCGCCAACCATGACCTTCCCACTCGCAACCAATGGTGCCATCGTCATGTAATATCCAGCGCGATAGTCAGCAACTGATGTTTCCCACACCAGTTCTCCAGTCATCGCATCGAGCGCCTGCACGACCGCATCGTGTGTCGTGAAAAAGACCTTATCGTCATACAAACCAACACCGCGATTCGTGCGATGTGAACGAACGACCCCCTCGGGCATCTGACGTTGATACCGCCACATCTGGTCACCCGTGCGAGCATCAATCGCAATCACCTGTGCATCCGGTGTTGTAACAAACATGATGCCGTCATTAACAATCGGCGGTGACTGGTGTCCCGACGTCACTCCGGTCGACAGTGACCACACTGGAACTAAATCGGTAACGTTAGCTGTCGTAATCTGATCGAGCGCACTGTAGCCCCAACTGTCATAGGTCCCTCGGTACATCAACCAATCGTCGGCATCCGGAGACCGCAAGCGTTCATCAGTGACTGGTGTATACGTCGTTTCTTGGGCACGCAGTGACAGCACGTCCGTGCCAAGTACCCACGACGCCACAATGGCAATCAAGGCGCATAAGCCGTATCGGATGTTCATCTTTTTCATGATTCTCTGCTGTCTCCCTTATCCAGTGTACTCCGCTGTCATCACTCGCTACACGCTGGCCTAGAAAATTGCGATCGGATTCACCGGTGACCCTGTTCCGCCTGGAACGCGCAACGGGGCAACCACCAACATGAACTCCCAGCGCTTCTGTTCCGCTGCGACAGCCGCAACCGCGTCGAGATCTAAATTGTCGAGTAGATTCATCCCACGCGCGACGATCGCAAATCGATGAATCGGATTAACACCAAGCCCTGGCACACTGTCAGGCGCTTCATGCACGGCATCGGCACCCAGTAAGCCCAGGTCTTTCTCGGCTAGCAACGGAATCGCCGACGCATCCCAGCCCGACATCACACCAGTTTCCCCGGC
>DTWD01000192.1 GCA_012963185.1 Acidobacteriota bacterium | reverse complement strand
TTTCTAAGGGCAGGAAACCCTTGATCGACATCCAGAATCTTCATTCCCTCATCCAGTGTAGGCCGGGTCAGCGCACTCACGCCCAGGCCGTTTACCACAGCATCCTGAAGGCTGGCTATATCTGGACTCTGATAAGAAACGTACCAAGCACGTTCGGCTGCATTCAGACACTCAACCATGCGCTTGCGATATTCACAGCCCTCCGCGTGTACGATCAACGGCACGGCTTCGTCATGTTCTAGAGTCCAATCTAATGAAGCCACCCAGATCGGTTTTATTTCCCATGTCGCCGACAGTTGGTCTTCGTTCGCCTCACGGACGATAGCTACCACAGTATCGAGCTCACCGAGCACCAGGCTCTCTATAAGTTGTTCACTGAGATCACACCGAACCTTAAGCCGAATTTCGCCGTGGGCTTGACGAAACTCTGTCAGTCTGTTGTTCAGATAGGACAGCGCATAATCAGTGGGTAACCCCACCCGCAAAATATTTTTGCTTTCCGTCGGCCCGCTGTCCGGGTCCTTTTTTTGGTCTTCCTCGAGGTATTCAACGAATTCAGTTGCGGGTACAGGCCGGCTGAAATAATAGCCTTGCCCGATATGACAACCTAAGTCGCGAAGTTGGTGCATGCTTTCCATCGTTTCTATGCCTTCTGCGACGATCTTGAGCTCGAGACTGCGTGCTAACTGCACCACAGCCCGAACAATGGCCCAATTCTGGCGGTCAATGTTACGCACGAATGACTGGTCAATCTTCAACTTGTCGAAAGGCAGTCGGGTCAGATAGGAAAGACTCGAATAGCCGGTACCGAAGTCGTCAATCGCGACACCGATTCCAAGAACCTTGAGCTCATCAAGCACCTTCGTGATCCGGTCGATGTCATCGGCGACGATTGATTCGGTGACCTCGAGCTCCAACCACTCGGCGGCGAGCCCAGTCTCATCGAGGACTACTTGAATGCGTTCAACCAGATCCTGCTGTCGAAACTCCACCACGGAGATATTCACCGACATCGTCACTGGCGGATATCCCTCCTCCTGCCAGAGCTTGGCCTGGCGACACGCCTCCTTAACCACCCAGTGCCCGATCGGAATGATCAACCCAGTGTCTTCTGCAACTGGGATGAAGTCGTCTGGAGAAACCACATGCGAATCCGAGCCATCACCGCTGCCGGGACGCCGCCACCGAATCAGCGCCTCGGTGCCGGTTAAACGGCCTGTCTCAAGGTCGACCTGTGGTTGGTAATACAACTCGAACTGATCCTTTTCAAGGGCTACCCTCAGATCGGCTTCTAGCCGGATGGTATCTCGATTTACTTTGCGGCGCGCTGCACGCCAGTCAAAATATCGATACGAGTTACCCTGTTGCGCAGCATGCTGCAGAGCCAACTGAGACTTGGTCAGTAGCACGCCGAGTTCGGATCCATCCTTCGGGTACAACACAACACCAGCGCTCGCGGTAAAGGACATTCCTTCTACAGTCTCATCGTGGTCCAGTTCAAGCGGGAAAGGGTCCCTCATGACGTCCTGAAGAATTAGCACTGACGACTCAGCTGCGGCCTGTGATTTATTGCAAGCCTCAGCCAGGAAAAACTCGTTGCCCTGACCTCGAGTGAGTATCGCCCCGTCTGGTATAACGTCTTTTAAACGAA
>DTWD01000191.1 GCA_012963185.1 Acidobacteriota bacterium | reverse complement strand
TTTACGATCTTGGCGGCATTGGTTTCCGACAGTGAACCACCAAACACCGTAAAATCTTGTGCGAAAGCGTACACTGTTCGGCCATCGACACATCCATACCCAGCCACAACACCGTCACCCGGCACCTTTTGATTAGCCATACCGAAGTCCTGACACCGATGCACCACCAGCTTGTCAAGTTCATTGAATGTTCCGGGATCGAACAATCGATCGATACGCTCACGAGCAGTGAGTTTCCCAGCGGCATTCTGCCGTGCTAGTCGTGCATCACCTCCACCGCGTTCGGCACGTGCCTCCAGCTCGGCAAGCTTTTTACGTGTATCCAATCGCTGTTAACCTTTTCCAGTTTGTGCTTTTTCCCAGTCGGCAAGGAATTGTTTAAGACCAATGTCAGTCAGCGGGTGCTTAAATAATTTCTTGAGAACAGCCGGCGGACAGGTACACACATCAGCTCCCATTTCCGCTGCCTGGATGATGTGAAGCGGACCTCGGACGCTGGCTACCAGCACTTCAGTCAAAAATTCATAATTTTCGTAGATCTCAACAATAGAACCAATCAAGTCCATTCCAGACGTGCCGATGTCGTCAAGGCGGCCTACAAACGGACTAACAAAGGTGGCGCCAACCTTGGCTGCCAACAGCGCCTGTGCCGCGGAAAATACCAATGTGACGTTCACAGGAATATTCTCGGAAACCAAAGCCCGACACGCCTTGATCCCTTCCTCGCCAAAGGGCACCTTAACGACTATGTGATCGTCAATTTTTCGCAGTTGACGACCCTCTTGAATCATTCCTTCTGTATCTGTCGCCACAACCTCGGCGCTGACAGGACCTTGCACCAAGTCACAGATTCCTTTGAGAATCTTGCGCGGATCACCAGCTTCCTTCGCAAGTAATGAAGGATTGGTTGTAGCACCATCCACGATACCAAGTGGCATCAAGTCGGTGAAGTGTTGCACATTACCCGAATCAACGAACAATTTCATGCTGTCGCTCCTTGGGATACACAATCATAGGCGCCCATTTTATCAACCTTACTTCTACCTCTAGGCAGTTGTACACTCTGAGCCTGCTCATCACGGCGTCTCTTGAACTTGATTGGATGGGCCACTAATATTGGGGGCCTTCGCGGTATCAAGAGCCACGACCGCGTACACATAATCAACACCAGCTATCCCGGACGTATCCCGATAAGTCGTTTCCGTAATGATACCGGAGTGTAACGGCTGCAGTGTCTCACCTGTTGCTTCAGCCCGCAAGACCTGGTACCCCGCGAGATCTGCCTCAGAACTTGCATTCCAGATTAGGTTGATAGTCCCAACATTGGCAACTGCAACCAAATTCGTGGGTGGCGCGGGTGGGAATGTATCGATAAATTTAACGCACGTTTCCGTTGACGGCGGACTCTCAATCATTATCTCGAACGTCTCAACAGGCTCAGTTGCGTCAACTGACTCCGGGGAATCAAGGACCATCTGGTTAATCTGTTTAAGCGTTCCGATCATGTAGCAGCGCTCAAGACCAAATTCAACACGTGGATCCTGGAACTGCAAAGAATCTAATGGTGTGTCGTTTAGTGGTATCGGAACAACATGGGTAACGTTCGTGTTCTTTGCAACTTCATACACGTTATACCGGCTAGTAATACGCAGACGACTGGGTTGGCCAAATTCTTCAATTGGCGCCGACCTTAAACCCGATTCCGACACTGACGCCTGAACAAGACGACGCGCCTCACGCGCTGGAATCCAAGTCATCGTAACAACATCGCTTGTGTACTGAACGCTAGGATATGCCGTTGAATACGGCGGGGCCGTCAACCGCATTGGAATTGGTGTCGCCGGACTACGACGTCCTCCCTTGGTAACGCCGATCACTGCATAAAAGCGACTTGGAGGTGGTACAAATGACGGGGACACAAGAGGGCCTTGGAGCTGCTGCAATCTTGGCTGCTTCTTATCTTGTTCATTGCTACGCCTACGAGGGCTCCGCCGGATCTCCGTTAGGTCGATCGGTGTCAGCATCTCGGGTGTAAGTGTTTCGATAAACGAAATGCGCTGCCCCTGCACATATCCAGCATCTTCGATGACTGTTAACAAAGCTGCTGATGGCGTATCAGCTATCGATTCTTGATCAGACTCATCACCTTCAAGGTCCTCTGGTTCGGGAGGCTGATACACTTCGAAAGTTGCGATCAGCGTCGCAGTTCTTCGAAACTCACGATCGGTCAATGGCGGTTCAGTAGAGGGAAATGAATGGGCTGTTAAAGCATATAGCTCGACGCTGCCTATGTCTGCTGGCGTACTGCCGTCTGAGTTTTCAGTTGGCACATTGAAATTGAGGAAAACCTCAGACCCGATCCGACGGATACTAAAGTCCTCGACTGGAGCTGGTACTAAGCGCAGTGGCGCAAGCGGAGGCCCCTTCTTACCGCAAGCACCGATTGCAAAAAGTGCCAGCGACGCGATTGACACCAACAGCCGCCACCGCGATTTGGTCACAGGATGTACCGTGACAGATCCTCGTTTTTGACGATATCCGCCAACATGAGCTCTACGTACGCAGCGTCAATAGTGATTGACTTTTCAGGCAAGTCCGGAGCCTCAAATGAAATTTCGTCAAGGAGCTTCTCCATTACTGTGTGTAAACGCCTCGCACCAATATTTTCGGTACGCTCGTTGACAATGGTAGCGAAGTGGGCGATCCGCTCGACTGATTCGTCCAAAAATTTCAATGTTATGCCTTCAGTGCCCAGTAAAGCGACATACTGCGTAACCAATGCGCCTTGAGGCTCAGTAAGGATACGCACAAAATCTTCCTTACCAAGCGCTTCCAATTCAACGCGGATAGGAAAACGTCCCTGCAGTTCCGGAATGAGATCGGACGGTTTCGACACATGAAAGGCGCCGGCTGCAATAAAAAGAATGTGATCGGTGCGGA
>DTWD01000190.1 GCA_012963185.1 Acidobacteriota bacterium | reverse complement strand
GTCTTCCGCATCAACACTCGTGACGTCCTCAGCGACTGAAAATTGATCAGCATTGCCGATTAACGACACCCGGCCGTTCTCAATCATGACTATCTGTCGTTCAAGCACACGCTCACCAGCATCATCCATTGGCAAGACGTTAACGTTAAGGAACGCAAAATCCCCGTCGATAATTGTTGGTGGATCTCCGCCACACCCAACGGCAAAGATCGTGACGACAACTACGATAAATGTTTTCAACCTTTTACCTCTGGTCGCGAACTAGCAAATTCCGGTACGTGCCCTCGCTTGTACACCATAAACGTCCGCTTAAACGTGATCACAACTGTGCCATCTTGATTAAATCCGCGTGACTTCACTGTCACAATACCGACGTTCTGACGCGATCGTGATTCGCGTGTTTCAAGCACTTCACTATCCGAATAAATCGTATCGCCGTGAAACACAGGCGCCGGCAAACGAACCTCATCCCACCCTAGGTTTGCCATGACATTCACTGACAGATCAATCGTCGACTGACCGGTCACCAACGCCAACGTAAACGTTGAGTCCACAAGAGGCTTACCAAACTCCGTTTTCTCGGCATACGCATAGTCAAAGTGAATCTTATTGACGTTCTGCGACAACAGCGTCATCCATACATTGTCAGTAGCCAAAACCGTTCGGCCAAGCGGGTGCTCATAAACATCACCAACCGTAAAGTCTTCATAGACACGACCAGTCCATCCTTGCTGTACAGACATGATTTCCTTTCCGATGACCAAATGCTGAAATTGTAGAACAGGGACACTGCGCGCGACGCCAGACCAATCAAATAAGACCGTCGTCTCGCCAGGCTGACACAACCTCTGCCGGGTAGCCGAGTTCCTCCATAATGGCGTCGGTATTCGCACCAATGTCTGGAATTGGATCAAAACGAGACTCGACACCATCAATAGTTGCCGGCGGAAGAATTGCCCTTAGAGGACCCACACTCGTTGACACTTCACGCCAACGCTGACGAGCGGCCAATTGCTCGTGGTCAGCAAGTTGGGCAATTGAATTCATTCTCGCATTGGCAATCTTCGCCAAGTCAAGTCGAGCAATGATTTCCTCCACATTCAACTTCCCGAATACTTCATCGATTTCTGCTTCCAGTGCAAGACGCTGTTCCACCCGCTTCGCGTTACTCTCAAAACGAGCGTCGATGGCCAACTCAGGACGCTGGAGTACCTGGTCACAAAACCGAGCCCACTCTCGTTCATTTTGTAACCCCAAAAACACGGTCTCACCATCTGCCCCCGTAAATGGACCATACGGTGCAATCGCCGCGTGATGTGCACCACTACGTGGCGGTGGCGATCCACCATACATCGTGTAATAGAGCGGAAATCCCATCCACTCCGTTAACGCTTCAAGCATCGATACTTCAATGGTCGCGCCGTCACCGGTACGTTCTCGACGGAACAGCGCGGTCAACACGCCAGAATAGGCGTACATTCCCGCCGCAATATCAGCAACAGAAATCGACGATTTCACTGGCTCCGTCTCGGTTCCAGTAATCGACACTAAACCGGCTTCCGCTTGTACTAACAAGTCATACGCTTTCTTGTCTCGATACGGACCCGTCGACCCGTAGCCGGACACATCGCAAACAATGAGCTGGGGGCGGCGCTCTCGAAGTGCGCCAGCATCAAGTCCCAAACGACCGGCCGCCCCGGGTGCCAGATTCTGGACAAAAACATCGGCACGTTCAAGCAAACGGCTGACTACATCTCTTGCCTCGGGTCGTTTCAAGTCGAGTGTCAAGGATTCCTTTGATCGATTCAACCACACAAAGTGACTAGATAATCCTTTAACCGTTGAATCGTACGCACGTGCGAAATCACCGACCTTCGGCCGCTCCACTTTAATCACACGAGCACCGAGATCGGCCAGTTGCCGAGTCGCAAACGGAGCGGCAACAGCCTGCTCAAGAGCAACCACCGTCACTCCGTCAAGAGGACCGGCCATCAGAAAGACCGCGGCAACCCAAGCACGTGCTCGGAGATGTACGAAAGGATTAAATTCGTTGGGATGGGCGCAACTTGATACAACCGTGTTTCACGAAATTTACGCTCGATGTCATAATCCTTTGCAAAACCAAATCCGCCGAACGTCTGAACCGTAACATTCGCGGCCTCCCATGAAGCATCAGCCGCAAGCAGTTTCGCCATATTCGCCTCCGCACCACATGGTTTACCACTGTCAAAGAGTTCTGCTGCACGCACCCGCATTAAATCAGCTGCTTCGACATTAACGTGGGCTCGAGCAATCGGAAATTGGATGCCTTGGTTCTGTCCAATCGGTCGGTTGAAAACCACTCGGTCATTGGCATACGAAACTGCTCGCTCAAGAAACCAGCGTCCATCACCCACACATTCAGCTGCAATCAGAATCCGCTCGGCATTCAAACCATCAATTAAATATCGAAACCCACGGCCTTCCTCTCCCACACGGTTTGCAACCGGAACCACAAGATTATCGAAGAAGACCTCAGTTGTAGCGTGGTTCATCATTGTTCGAAGCGGACGAATCGTTAATCCGTTTCCAATCGCCGTGCGTAGATCAACCAAAAAAACGGATAGTCCCTCTGTCTTCTTCTTCACTTCTTCTAATGGCGTAGTCCGTGCAATTAACAGCATCAAATCGGAATACTCTGCCCTCGAGATCCACACTTTCTGACCATTCACGATATAACGGTCACCGTCACGGACCGCCATCGTTTTCAATTGCGTTGTGTCCGTACCAGTTGTCGGTTCAGTCACACCGAATGCTTGAAGTCGCAATTCTCCGCTGGCAATTTTAGGAAGATACTTCTGTTTTTGCGCGTCAGACCCATGCCGCAACAACGTCCCCATGATGTACATCTGCGCATGGCACGCTGCGGAATTCCCCCCAGAGTGATT
>DTWD01000189.1 GCA_012963185.1 Acidobacteriota bacterium | reverse complement strand
CGGTTTGTGCGGTTACGAATCGGTGACACACGAGGCATTGCGGGCAAAATCATTATTGCTCGGTGACCGCTCAGTTCCGCGGAACAGCCAGTCATTTTCAGTTTTATGAAGTACCCTGTGGTTAGATAGACGAGTCTGTTTTTTTTCGGGAGTAATCGGTCATGATTAATGCTCGGGTCAACGTTCCAACGCCGATAAATGAACCTGTTCTTTTGTATGCACCAGGTTCATCAGAGAAGAATGAACTCAAGCTTAAACTGGAAGAGTTTGCCGGTCAGCAGATTGAAATTCCACTTGTTATCGGAGGCACTGAGGTGCGTACCGGTAATCTGGGCGAATGCATATTGCCTCACGATCATCGGCACGTGATCGCCTCGTTTCACAAAGGTAATACCGAGACGGTAAATCAGGCCATTGCCGCAGCGGCAGAGGCCAGACCTTCATGGGCGGCAATGGATTGGGAGGCTCGCGCCGCAATTTTCCTGCGTGCCGCGGAGCTTCTTGCGGGTAAATATCGACAAATTTTAAATGCGGCAACGATGCTCAATCAGAGCAAGACTGCTTTTCAGGCCGAAATTGATGCCGCGTGTGAATTGATCGACTTTTTTCGTTTTAACGTGTCCTATTTGCCGCGAATATTTGAACAACAGCCGGACAGCGGACCGGCGATATGGAATTACGTTGAGTACCGACCGCTTGAAGGTTTTGTTTTTGCCGTTACTCCATTCAATTTCACGTCTATTGCTGGCAATTTACCGACGAGTCCTGCGCTTATGGGGAACACCGTTGTTTGGAAACCGGCTTCAACAGCTGTCTATTCCGCCTACTGGCTAATGGAGCTGTTAAAGGAGGCCGGGCTTCCTGATGGCGTTATCAATATGGTCCCTGGTAGTGGCAGTGAAATTGGTCAACCCGCGATGAATCATCCAGAGCTTGGAGGTGTGCATTTTACGGGTAGTACAGCGGTGTTTCAGGGTATGTGGAAAGCCGTTGGTGCCAGCATTGCCTCATACAAGAGCTATCCACGTATTGTTGGAGAAACCGGCGGAAAAGATTTTGTCTTTGCACATGCTTCTGCCGATCCAGAGGCTTTGATAGCGAACTTGATTCGCGGGGCCTACGAGTACCAAGGTCAAAAATGTAGTGCTGCCAGTCGTGCATATCTGCCGAAGAGTTTTTGGGATAGGCACGGTGATGATTTGTGTGCAAAGGTGAATGACATTAAATACGGAGACATTACTGATTTCAGAAACTTTATGGGTGCAGTGATTGATCCGGCGTCTTACGCAACAATTACGCAGGCAATAGAACAATCTCGGCACGATTCAGACGCCGACGTGGTCTGTGGTGGCCAGTATGATGATGCCGAGGGATATTTTATCGCGCCTACGATTATTCAGGCGCATGATCCTCACTATACGACAATGGAAGTTGAGTTATTTGGGCCGGCATTGACCGTTTTTGTATACGACGACAACAAATATGAAGAGACTCTGGACTTATGTGATTCCACGTCACCGTATGCGCTAACGGGTGGTATTTTTGGGACTGATCGCAAAGCCATCAATCTTGCCCATCAAAAACTCCTACATGCCGCTGGTAACTTTTATATTAACGACAAGCCGACGGGCGCGGTTGTTGGTCAACAGCCATTCGGTGGATCGCGAGCTTCTGGAACGAACGACAAGGCAGGAAGTTACTTGAATCTTATTCGGTGGGTCAGCCCTCGTACGACGAAAGAAAACTTTGTGCCAGCGCTTGATTATGGCTATCCGCACATGCAGGAAAAGTGATTTGGAGGAATCGATCAATGAGTTTTTGTGAGCATTGTGCCGGTCAACGTTTTGACCGTGCGCAGGTTCTACGAGCGTTGCGAGAGGCACGTAAAAGTTTGCGGGATGAAGGTTCGGAGTGTAGCTCTGATGAAGCACTTACGCTGGTAATGCGTGCCGTGCAGAGCCTTGAAATACCGCACCTTGAGCTTCTTGAGGAAATGGGTGACGACACGGTCATCCATTAGTGATGACCGTGTCGTACGGCCGCGAATGATTTCGCGGTCACTATTGTTGCTTCGAGAGGTCGCTTTATTTCGGTTGTGGCACGATTCGGATGTAAGGGAGCGGTGATTTCCAACCTTCTGGATAGGTTTTTTCCGCTTCTTCGTTCGACACGGCCGGCAGGATAATGACGTCGTCACCCTGCTTCCAGTTAACCGGAGTCGCGACCTTTTTTGCTGCCGTCAGTTGGCAGGAGTCCACTAATCGAAGAATCTCAACAAAATTACGTCCCGTGCTCATCGGGTAGGTAATCGTTGCCTTAATCTTCTTGTCTGGGCCGATGACGAACACCGACCGCGCGGTGGCGTTGTCGGCGGGCGTGCGACCTTCGCTGGTGTCGCCTGCATCGGCCGGGAGCATGTCGTACGCCTTGACGATCTTTAACTCAGGGTCGCCGATCAGGGGGTAGTTGACCGCGTGGCCCTGAGACGCTTCGATATCCTCAGACCATTTTTTGTGGTTGCTGACGCCATCGACGCTGATGCCTAATACCTTGCAGTTGCGCTTCTCGAACTCGTGTTTAAGGCCGGCCACGGCGCCGAGTTCTGTGGTGCAAACCGGCGTGAAGTCCTTCGGATGCGAAAATAAAATAGCCCAGCCGTTGCCGATCCACTCGTGAAAGTTGATCGACCCGTCGGTGGTGTCGGCCGTAAAGTTCGGAGCTTCGTCGTTTATTCTCAGCGCCATGTCATCACTCCTTCCAGGAAAAAAAGCAGACTCACAGTGTATCCATATTCTATCGCGATCTTCCCACGCTCTTAAATTAAGCTAATGCCGAAGACACGAACGCAGCCGATCTAAGCTTGAGACGGTACAGCAGCGTCATGATAAGCTCACTGGCTGGGGTGCCTGAGGTTAGATTTCTCAAATAGAAAGGCGAAATGGATACGTTCTCGTGTGACCTGCTCATTGTCGGTGGAGGTGGCGCGGGCCTGCGGGCGGCCATTGCTGCCGCTGAGGCCGCGCCGAAGCTCGATATTGCGGTGGTGTCGAAGGTCTACCCGATGCGGAGCCATACCGTGTCGGCAGAAGGCGGTGCCGCTGCCGTTATCAAGCCGGGCGACAGTCTCGATGCCCACGCCTACGACACCATCTCGGGCGGCGACTGGCTGTGCGACCAGGACGTCGTCGAGGTCTTCGTCGAAGCGGCACCCAGAGAGATGCTGCAGTTGGAGCACTGGGGATGCCCCTGGAGCCGGGAGCCTAATGGGAGCGTTGCCGTCCGCCCATTCGGTGGGATGAAGACCCAACGAACGTGGTTCGCAGCCGACAAAACCGGGTTCCACATGCTTCACACGTTGTTCCAGACATCGTTGAGGTACGGAAGCGTGAGGCGCTTCGATGAGTGGTTCGTCACGAAACTGCTGGTCGACGAGGGCCGCTGTCAAGGCGTCGTGGCCATCGAACTCGCCACAGGCAAGGTTCAAGGCATTACGGCAAAGGCTGTGATTCTGTGCACCGGCGGCTGCGGCAAGGTTTTCCCGTTCTCGACCAATGCCAACATCAAGAATGGCGACGGCATGGCGCTGGCCTATCGGTCGGGGGTGCCGTTGAAGGACATGGAGTTTGTCCAATACCACCCCACCGGTCTGCCCCAGACCGGGATCTTGATCACAGAGGCAACGCGCGCCGAGGGTGGGTGGCTGCTCAACAAGGATGGCTACCGGTACCTTCAGGACTACGACCTCGGCACGCCGGAACCCAAGCCGGTTCTGCGTTCGATGGAGCTCGGCCCGCGCGACCGGCTCTCGCAGGCGTTTATCAAAGAGCAAGAGAAGGGACGCATGCTGGAGGGTCCGTACGGCCACTATGTGAACTTGGATATCCGTCATCTCGGCGAGCAGGTGATTGACAAGAAGCTCCCGTTCGTCCGCGAGCTGTGCCTGAAGTACGCGAACCTCGATCCTGTCAAAGAGCTGATCCCCGTGCGGCCGGTGGTCCACTACATGATGGGCGGTGTCCACACGGATATCATGGGTGCGACGCCGCTCGACGGGCT
>DTWD01000188.1 GCA_012963185.1 Acidobacteriota bacterium | reverse complement strand
GGTGATGTCGTCTGCGTTCGTGCTGCTGCTCGACGTTTTGTATCAGGCTGTACTTGCTCAGCTCCCTCAACCTCTATACCTTGAGCTTCAAGGTCCTGTAGCAACACCGTTAGGTCTTCGACATCAAGGTCAGGAGGCGCGTGATCAAGCACTTGATCAAGATTGAGAAATCCTCGCTCCTGACCCAGAGCAGCGAGGGTGGTTACAATTTCTTGGCGTTCCTCTTTCAACAAAGTTGGTAGCTCTCCTTCACACGGAATCTATCGGCGTTCGGACGCACTTTCCAAAAGCATCTGGCTGCTGGCTGCGAGCGTTTTCAACCCCTCTAACCAGTTAAATACTCCTAGCTAGGGCACTTCGTTGCTATGAGATCCACTTATTATATCAATCTGTTTGGCCCAACACGAGCCTTTTTTGGTCGTTAAACCTATCGCAGTAATTTTTTACGCAGCCGACGCGCCAGTACCTTGCGCTCTTTAACGTAGCCAACAGATGGTTTGCTCGCATCTTTGTTGTGAGTTTTGACTACTTTCGTCTTTTTTTTGCCTATTTTTTTCGTTGTTGTTGGCTTCTGAGAAAGTCGGATAAGCCGTTGCACGACCGCAACTTGTCGATCTAACCGAAAGCGGATCGAACGAAGCTCAGTAAGAACGCTTCTCAATAAAACTTTTTCATCTGCTACCATTTTTTACTCCTCTTAGATAGTGCACGGGAGGAACTAACGCTGCTGAACAGAGATACAGGTCATTTCGTCTAACTGACAATTGGATGTGCACGATACTCAACGTTCATCCTTCTCTTCGGTCTCCAAAGAATTAAAAAATAGGGCTCCTGAACAAATTCCGTCAGAACTAGTAACCCAAATCAACTTCTACTAATAAAAGCACGGAGTAGCCGCCTGAAAGCTTTTTTGGGTTAGTCGATGTGGACTTAGGTCGGACGCTTGCTGCAGTCGCCCTAGAGAAAATGACCTGTCCCCAAAGTTCTTGAGGGGAAAGAACCGATGAAAACTAAGAGCATCTAGATAAAGATCCTCTCCCGTATTAGCTTTTCTCGAACTGTGCAAAGCCAGGCTATTGAACGTGTGTGGCACGGTTGCAAAGAGGTCGTATAGAACAAGCAAATCATGGGTGAAATGGAAGCACGTGTCTTCTCATGTCAAACATTTCCTATTCAAGACAGCCAAGCGACTCACCATCATTGCAATAACTTGATAATGTGTCTGCGTTGGCTTCTCTCTATTTCGCCGCACCTCTCTTCACCCATGCCGAGCGCCGGTGGAATCGAGAACTTGCACGTGCCCTCAAGCGGGACGGACACTTAGTCTGGCTTCCGCAAGATAAGGTTGAGATATCCTGCCAAACTGACGTGCCGTCAGCGAGTAGCATTTTCGAGAATGCACTCACGGGTATTCGGCAAGCGGATGTGGTACTGGCCATCATTGATGGAGCCGACCCGGATTCAGGGACGGCCTTCGAGTGCGGATACGCGCATGCACTAGGGACTCCGATCCTAACGGTGCGCACAGATTTCAGGCGCGGCGGAGATGACCCTGGTGCAAACGTGAACTTAATGCTCTCACAGTCTGCGAGCAGTTTCGTTGTTTCCGCCGAACCGCCGGCAACCGATAGCGTCGAGATCTTGGGTCAAAGGATTCTAGAAATCCTCGCGAAGCTAACAAAAACACTTTGAATAACGTTTATTAGATGAGAATCGAAGAAACCTTTAGCAAGGCACCCTTCAAATTGAATCAATAACCACGAAATTAATGACTCATTTATAATCTGTAGGCACTCTCAATAACCGAAAACAAACGATCAGGCCCACAACGAACTTGCGTATCACACCACTCTCTCCGATTATCGGCGCGGAAGTCTCTGGCGTTGATCTTACCCAACCGATCGACGCCGGAACTTTGGCAGAACTTGAGTCAGCGTGGACAGCACACCTGGTTTTGTTTTTCCGTCAACAAGATCTCTCTTTTGAGCAACACAAGTCACTCGGTCGACGGTTTGGTGAACTTCATATTCATCCCGCGGCACCTAAAGACGCGGAGCACCCAGAAGTACTTGTCGTACATGGGGACGACAAAGTCACATTCGTCGCCGGAGAACTTTGGCACTCGGATGTGTCATGTGACACCAAACCACCGATGGCAAGCATCCTGCGGATCGAGCAAGTTCCCTCATCTGGTGGAGACACCCTTTTTGCCAATATGCACGCCGCGTATCAGGGTCTGTCTAACCGGATGCAAAGGTTCTTATCCGGTCTGACAGCAGTGCACGATGGTGAACAGTACTACCGTAACCGTTACGGCAGTGGAACCATGCGTGACAAACAACACCCCCTAGCAGAACATCCGGTTGTTAGAACACACCCCATTACAGGCAAGCCGGCACTCTATGTCAACGAAGGATTCACAACCAAAATTAAGGATCTTCCGTTAGCCGAAAGTGACGCATTACTTGCGTTTCTCTTTAAGCATTGCGCCCGGCCAGACTTTCACTGCCGCTTCCAGTGGCGGGCGAACTCGATTGCGTTCTGGGATAACCGCTGCACTCAGCACCTTGCTATCTGGGATTACTTTCCAGAAACACGCCACGGCTATCGTGTGACCATTAAGGGCGACAAACCTTATTTTGACGCGCAAGACGCGTCCTTCGACTAATTATCCGACGACAAGCCCAACAAACACGATGGACAACGCAACACAAAGAGCGGCGCCAAACGTCATGGGAATTCCCACTCGAGCCATATCGCGTATCGAAAAGTAACCAGCTGAATAGGGGAGCACATTCGTTGGACTTTCTGTTACCAAAATGAAGGCGAGTGACGATGTGAAAGCTGCAGGGGCCGCAATAGTCCAAATTTCAAGGTTAAGGTCCTGCGCCAATGCAATCAAAATCGGCATGATAATCGCGCCCGTAACCGTGTTGCTCGAAAACAGAAGATGCAACGCCGCTACGACAAGCACGATCACAAATGGTTGCGCAAACACCGGCACCAGAGTGATTCGCCCCAGCATTACTTGAGCGAGCCATCGAGCCGCACCCGTTTCAAACACCATCACACCGAGTGACAACCCCGCCACAATCAGGATGACACCGCCCCAATCCATTTCCCGCTGTGCCTCGCGCCAGTTCAACACACGAAGCCCCGGTACAAAAAGTAATAATCCACCTCCAAGCGCGACCGCTTGAGCGGGTGGATTCACTCGCCCACCAGTGAAATCAGAAAGAAGAGGTGTTGTCAGCCAAATCAGGATTGTTGCGCTAAAGACAATCAGGGTCCACACCTCAAGTCGAGTCGGTTTTCCGAGCGCAGTAATCCGGTCCGATATGTCAGTTTCAGCGATTGGTAAATGGGTTAGCTCCGGAGGGAAACTTTTCAACAAAAGTTGCCAAGCGATCGGGATCATTAGTAACGCAGCGGGTACGCCATATGCCATCCACCGTGCAAAACTAATTTCAATCCCGGCT
>DTWD01000187.1 GCA_012963185.1 Acidobacteriota bacterium | reverse complement strand
GCTGATTCTGAGTCCGAATCAGACGGTGGTTTTGAATAACTGTTAGTGAACTAAACGGGTATTCGGAAACTGCGCATGCCATCCGAACCAGAAGGCGCGTTGGGATGGAACCCGGACAAGAGGCTCAATACGATCACCGACAAGAGTGAGGTCATCCTCACTCACCATCCAGCAGCCACCATTGCTATCGACAACGAATCCCTCGGTATCAAAACGCTCAAAATATGTGGCGACCCTGTTATTAGGAGGCAGTGACTGCAAAAATAAACGCATATCTGGATGCTTTTCGTCACCGTTTACATTCGGCTGCAAGGCAAACAGTAGAGTTGAACAGCTCGCAAACAACACAACCGCAAGCGTCTTGGCAACCGTCACGAGCTTAGCACCCCGTATTGTTTTCATTGTCTTGGTCAACCGATCATAATGCGATACGAGAGACTCTCAACCAATCTAATTGTCTGATGTAGTACTCTCAGGAATATTCAGCTACCAGCAAATGACTCTCGAACCGATCTACTCACAAACGGCAATACAAACACGAGTCGCAGAACTCGCAGCCTCACTTGACAATCGCTTTCTTCACAGTAATCCACCGCATATTCTTGGCGTTCTAAAAGGCGGATTTGTATTTGTGGCTGACCTCATACGGGCAATGTCTATCCCCGTCACTGTGGACTTCATCCGAGTGTCAAGCTACGGCTCACACAGGCAAACTTCAGGTTCGCCACAACTACTTGAGTTACCCGCTACGGAACTCAAGGATCGCGATGTGGTCATCGTGGATGATATTGTCGACACTGGCCTAACGCTGAACACGATCACAGCATCACTCTTAGCCCGACAACCACACAGCTTGACTACCGTAACGCTTCTAGCGAAACCGTCACAGCATAAAGTAAACGTTTCGATCGATCTGGTCGGTTTTAAACTCGGCAGCGAATTTGTCGTTGGTTACGGTTTGGACGCCAACGAAACCTATCGCGATCTCCCGTACCTTGCAATTATCAACACACCACAGACAGAAGTGAGATAAACCATGGCGACATCATCAGGACCGAAGACCGCGTTATCTGAAACGATAATTGACGTCTGGCAAACCGCTATTACCAGCGTCGAATCAAATAAGATTTTGATTCGCGGCTATCCAGTCGACGAATTAATGGGTCGACTCTCATTCGGAGATGCCGTATACCTTCTACTTGTTGGTGATATGCCATCACCGACAGTGAGTCGAATCATGGAAGCACTGTTGGTTTCTTCCATCGATCATGGGGCAATCCCGCCATCTACGATTGCTGCACGTACCGTCGCCGGGACGGGAGCACCGCTCCGTACAGCCGCGGCGGCCGGTGTGCTCGCCCTCGGTTCACCGCTCGGCGGCGGTGGAAGTATCGAAGCATGTATGCGGTTTCTCAACGAAGGGCTTGCGGTCGTTGGCGATTGGGTCTCATATGACGACGCAGCACGAAGATTACTCGACCAACGAGAGGGCACGGGGCAACTACCGCCTGGCTACGGACATCGAATCCATAAGAGAGACCCCAGAGCAGCACGCTTAATGCAACTTGCCTTTGAACTTGAGCTTGAAGGGGGACACACCCAACTCGCGCGTGCCGTCGAACAGGAACTTACTCAACGCCGGACCACCACTTCACACTCAGGCGGCACGTCGCTCAATTCAGATGGCGCAATAGCGGCTGTGTCTGGAGACCTTGGATTGGACGCCGAAACAGCAACTTTACTCTTCACTATCTCTCGTGTACCCGGCCTGGTGGCTCATGCACTTGAAGAACAACGCCGCCAAGAGGCGACACGCCACATCGACCCGAATCAACACGTCTATGACGGTCCGGTTGAACGTCACCTACCAGACATGTCTATGTGACACGTAGGAGAACAAAAAACCTGAGGTTAAATGGATGACTTTTCGATCGGCGAATAATGGTGGGCGCTAGTGGATTCGAACCACTG
>DTWD01000186.1 GCA_012963185.1 Acidobacteriota bacterium | reverse complement strand
TCGCCAAAGAGCCACCCGATCGTCGCACCATCCTGGAACAGTGAATTCATCCACGGATAGGGATGCGGGTTATTGGGTGGAGTCGACCCATAGACCGTATTGCACCCGGTATGGGCCGCCATTGCCATCACGCATTGGCCATTGTCCAATCTGCCATCGATGGCCTGTAAGTCTTTGTGATTGAATGACTCCTGCTCGAGCACGGTTGCCAGCGCGTCGACAATTTCCTCATCCGATATCGGCCCATTCTCCTCAAGTCGAACGTCGGTATCCTTCTCGCTGTCGCCACCGAGTCCCATGACGACATGGGCGACCGTGCGAACGAACAGCGCGTGCTGCTCTGGGTGCAACGCCGCTAACAATGCGGCCCCACCCTGACGGAGTTCAACCGCTTTCTCGGAAAACCGATCTGCCTTAGCGTGATAGAGCGGCCGCATGTAGGCCTCAGTGAGCGACGCGATCGCACGCAAGACGCTCTTCTCGCCACATCCGGCACAAGCACCGTCACCCGATACAAGGGCGTCATAGTTTCGGCGAACCATTAAGTGGTTTCGTAGCGTCGCCGTCTTGGAATCGACAGGGTTCTCGTCGTCATACAACCCGAGGAACTTCTGCTCCGTATCTGGCAGAAGGTCGAGAAACGCGGTTCCGGTCTCATGATCCGCATTGACACTCTCGGTCTCCGCCACCATCCGTAACGCATCGTGGTCACCGCATGCGGTGACACACGCTGCACACCCCTTACACAGGTCAGAAACAAAGATGGAAAACACACCACCACTTCCCGGGTTCTTCTTCTCTGGCCCTTTAAAGATCGCGTTGATCTTGTTGTACGCTACTGGCGCCTGCTCGATGATGTTTAAAAACTGTTTTCGAGCCGCATCCGAAAAACCATTCAATCCAGTGGTTGCCTCACGAACGAGCTCTGGGAACGGAGTGCCCGTCTTGCCGCCAATCGCATCGTTCATCAGAGACCGTGTTCGTTTCTCAATTTCCGGCACGTGAGCGTTGAGTTTTGCCCGATCGTCCGTGCTCTCAACATAATTATCGATCGCTGTCCGAAGCACCGTCGCTATGTCCTGCGAGCAATTCGGAAGAGCTGTATCCGGACAGACAGCGATGCACTCCATACACTGGGTGCAGTTCTCAGGAATAAAGAGCGGCGTTTCACGACGGGCGACATACTTGGAAGCCGTATCACCGGTTCCTGCTGCCATCACGCCCATGGCAGCCAGTGGTGAAGCCGGCTGATCGTAACCGTAGTCAGATCGAAACTCGGAATCGAACACTCCGACCTGCGTCACCGGCGTTCGTTCAGTCTGTTCCTCCGGAAGTGGATGTGAACGACAGGTCGAACATCCTTCACCAGACTCTGCAGGTGGCAGTGAGGCAAGCGGCAGCATAGGAAGGCCACGCATCGTGGAACGATCCGCCGCCGTAATTTCACCCACCTGAATTTCCGTCACGCGACCGAAACCCTGGGTCATGACTTCCATGTTCGACTCAATGACCGCCTGGCCAAGTTTGCCAAACTTCTTCTGATACTGATTACGGACAACTTCTTCAAACTGCTCGTTGCTGATCTCAAAATCCTGAAGCAAAGGTGACACTTTAAAAAAGGCACCAAGAAACGCATTGCCCTGCATCCTGAGCTGTAGATCGGAGCGGTTGGTTGCCTTGCGAGCGATGTCAAACCCAGGCAGAGTGAATATCCGTATCTTTTTGTCTAGAATCTCGGTGCGAGCCCAAATCGGAAGACGCTCCCAGGCTTCCTCTGCCGTCTCATCAGATTCCCAGATCAAGGCACCGCCTTCCGACATTCCATCAAGCGGATTGCAATGCGTGAAAGCTTTGGGATCGCAACAGAGCACAACATCAACATGCCGAAGGTCGCAATTCACCCGAATACGTTCAGGTGCGACAACGAGAAAGTACGAAGTTGGTGCCCCCTTCTTTTCGGATCCATATTTGGGGTTGGCACTAACATGGATAACCTCTTTGAGACGACCAAAGTCGTCCAGCTCTGTGTTGCGCGCCGAAAGGAAATCATTAAAGTCGCCAATGATCGCACCTAAGTTTTTACCAGTCGTGATCGCACCCCAACCGCCGATCGAATGAAACCTCACCGCAATCGCCCCCTCGGGGAGCAACGACGGCGTCTCATCAGATTTGACTGCGTATGGATGGGGAATACCAAGAACAAAGAAGGAAGTTCCGTCGTCCGCAGTGCGACCATCTGTCCGCGCCCGACCCGATGTGGCGTACTCATACGCACCAAAAATGTGCTCGGGGCGAAAGTCCCGGGAACCGAGTCCATAAATACCATTAAAAATACGTGGCATCTCAGATGCCTGTATTGCAGGAAAACCCTCCGCAATTGGACGTCCGTCAATTAATAACGCCTTATTAAGAGCGGTTCGAATATCACGGCCAAGGGGATTGTCACCGGCTAGTGGCTCATCGGTCCGTTCCAATATGATGGCGTTCCGTTTACCCGCAAGGGCCTTCGCAATGGCCTGCTCGGGAAATGGCCGGAGCACATTCACGTGAATCGAACCGACCCTGGCCCCCCTAGTCTCTCGAAGATAGTCAACCGCCGCGTCGCAATTCTCGGCCGCCGATCCCAACGCAATCAAGACGGTCTCGGCGTCCTCAGTTTTGTATTCCGACAGTAGACCGTAGTGACGCCCCGTGAGACGACCAAACTCCTCATGCGACTCCACCAGGTATTCGAGAATTGGCTCGATGAAGTTATTCCGGCGGGCGGCCACACCCTGCATGTAGTGCTCTTGGTTCTGAACGGGGCCCAACAACACAGGATTGGCCAAGTCGTACATTTTAGGTACACGCCGACGCGTGGGACCAAACAGCACGCGCTGCGCCTCGGTCGGGCACTCAATGATGTCATCCGGGGCCCCCAGAAACTCTCGAATGAGCTCAGACTCGTGGCGATAAAAGGTCCGCTCGAGGTGCGTTGTTAGAAACCCGTCCTGCACGTTCATTCCAGGAGTCAGACTCTTCTCGGTAACCCGGCGTAAAATGAGCGTCTGGTCTGCAGCCTGCTGGGCATCCTTACCGAACACAATGATCCAACCCGTATCGAGAACTCCGTTAATATCATCGTGCCCGCAATGCACGTTGAGTGCATGTTTCGTCAGCGCACGCGCCCCCACCTGCACAATCATGGTCGACGCCTTTCCAGGAGCGTGATAGTACTGCTCTGAGGCGTAGGGAAGACCCTGACCTGACGTGAAATTGGTAACGCGTCTCCCGCACACCGAGTAAGCAATCGCTCCGCCCTGCGCCGCGTGTTCACCCTCCGCTTCGATAGCCGTAATACTGCGGCCAAAGACGTTAAGCTTTCCTTCCGCGAACGATTGCTGATAGAGCTCGCCACCCTCAGTTGACGGCGTAATGGGGTAGTAGACCCCGCCGTCCGTCACACGAGCTTCCGTATGGTAGGCAACGAGTTGGTTGCCATTCGCAGTAATACGCTCACCAGGATATTTAGGAAGACCACTCATGCAAACATACTCCGTCTAGTGTTCCAAGTGTCTAACAGTATATGGATCCATCCCCATCGCCAATGA
>DTWD01000185.1 GCA_012963185.1 Acidobacteriota bacterium | reverse complement strand
TGGACGTATTACCTTAAGAAAACGCCGCGGCGCTGTCAGCGACTTAATACCTGCCTCGTGAACTAGATAGACGAACGATGCCGCGCTACCATCCATAATGGGTACTTCTGCCTGATTTAACTCGACGCTGACATTGTCAATGCCCAACCCAACAAGCGCAGCCAGTAAGTGCTCAACGGTACCAACCGAAGCCGCATCTTGGGCTAACCCGGTCGCATAGTTCATACCAGCTACCCGCTCAGCAGTTGCCGAAACCTCCAAACCATCGAGGTCAAGCCTTTTGAAGCGAATACCGTGGTTAACACGGGCGGGTTTTAGCCTAAGTCTTACTTTTTTACCTGAATGTAGCCCTATTCCAGTGCAAGAGACTGACCGTCTGAGTGTCCGCTGTAAGGTCATTGTTGACAGTTGTGACATCCTGGAGACGTCCGAATCCTACCCAAGCAATAAGACCCAGCCATCTAACGGAACAAACGTTAACTCAGCAAGGCCTTGTTATGCAAATATTTACAGATTTTCTATGAATCAATTCTCGAGGTTTTCAAACCATCGATAAAATATGCCTACTTACTAAGAACGTCTCTCTGTACCATATCGGCTATGTACTAGGCTGAGCATTAGTGTAGTAAAAAACGCTTTAAATACTTGCCTGTTTCTGATTTTTCATGCTCAGAAACTTTTTCTGGTGTGCCTTGTACAACAACAGCACCGCCCTCATCGCCTCCGCCCGGGCCTAAATCAACAACGTAATCCGCGGTTTTGATCACATCCAGGTGGTGTTCTATCACCACCACTGTATTGCCCTGATCTACTAGCAAATTAAGAACATCTAATAAACGCCGCGTATCCTCTAAGTGGAGGCCCGTCGTTGGTTCATCAAGAATATAAAGGGTCCGCCCCGTACTTCGCTTCGAAAGCTCCTTAGCCAATTTCACACGCTGGGCTTCTCCGCCACTGAGCGTCGTCGCCGACTGGCCTATCGCAACGTAACCTAGCCCGACATCTTGCAACGTGCGCAATCTACTTTCAATCAACGGAAAGTTCTCAAGTAGTGGCATCGCTTGATCGACCGTAAGCTGGAGCATCTCCGCGATAGAAACGCCTCGATACTTGATCTCCAACGTTTCGCGGTTGTACCGCCGCCCCTTGCAGTGCTCGCAAGTGACATAAACATCTGGCAAGAAGTGCATCTCAATCGCGATAACACCATCACCTTGACAAGCCTCACAGCGCCCACCCTTGACGTTGAATGAAAACCGGCCGGGACGGTATCCTCTGGCCCTTGCCTCTGGAAGCATGGAATAAAGATCTCGAATATACGTGAATAGCCCCGTATAAGTAGCGGGATTTGATCTTGGAGTACGACCTATTGGTGACTGATTAATTTGAATTACTTTGTCGATCAAATCAATACCATCTATTAATTTATGCTGACCTGGAACATCAGTTGCACGATAGAGTTTTCGAGCCAAAACACGGTACAAAATATCGTTGACCAGTGTTGATTTCCCCGACCCACTTACACCGGTCACAGCAGTAAACAGGCCTATTGGGACACTAACGTCGATATTCTTAAGGTTGTTGGCCCTCGCACCCCGAATAGTCAAACACCCCTTACTGGACCTTCGTCGCTTCCGAGGCAACGGAATCATCCGCTCACCACAAAGATAAGCGGCCGTGAGAGAAACATCGCCCTTTGTCGAAAGTTCGTCTGGAGAACCTTGAAAAATCACCTCCCCACCATGCTCACCAGCACCGAGGCCAAGATCGACCACGTAATCGGCCGTACGAATGGTTTCCTCGTCGTGCTCAACTACCACTACCGTATTTCCAAGATCTCGAAGACGTGCCAACGTCGACAAGAGCAACTGATTGTCACGCTGGTGCAACCCTATAGAAGGTTCATCGAGCACGTAGAGAACACCTGTTAAATTAGAACCAATTTGCGTGGCAAGTCGAATTCTCTGTGCTTCCCCACCTGACAATGTTGAGGCACCGCGGCCAAGCGCAAGGTAACCAACTCCAACATTCTTCAGAAACCTGAGTCGATCGCAAATCTCACGAAGCACCCGATCCGCGACGAGCGCTTCTCGGTCATTTAACTTTAACCGTTCAAAACCTTCCAATGCTTCTGAAATCGGCAACTTAACGTAATCAGCGATCGACAACCCATTAACACTTACCGCTCGACTTTCTAGCCGAAGCCGCTCTCCATCACATGCACTACACGGCCGTATCGAGCGGTATGATTCGAGTGCTTCTTGAGTAGCCCAATTACCCTCCTCATAACGCCGACGAAGATTTGGAATGACACCTTCAAAATCTTTCCCAAGGCGATCGATTCGGCCAGTTTTTTTTGTCGATCTGGAAGCAGTGGGTGCTACTTTTTTTCGATTAATCACAGCAGCGCCAAACATGAGCAAGTCACGTAGACGTCGGGGAAGCCTTCGAAAAGGCACGGCCAAATCGATATCAAATTTCTCTGAAAGCTTACCGAGCGCATACTTCGCGTCCTTATCCAATTTTCGATCGCCTGACATCCATGGCCGAATCGCTCCCTCAATAAGAGTTAACGATCCATCAGGTACAATTCGATTTGGATCAAAATCTTCAACCACTCCAAGCCCCTGGCAGTCTTTACACGCGCCATGAGGCGAGTTAAAAGAGAAAACCCGGGGAGTCATTTCAGGAACATTAATCCCACATTCAACACAAGCGAGCCGGCGCGAAAATAATCGGTCGCCGCCGCCATTAGTATTGATAATCACCACATCGTCAGAAAGCGATAAAGCGAACTCGATTGACTCGCGCAAACGACGCTCCGCCCCGGAGCGAATTAACAACCGATCAACAATCGCATCAATCCAATGGTTCTTTCTGCGGTCTAAATGGATTTCGTCCTCAAGCGATAACAACCTGCCATCGATACGAATTTTCGTGAACCCTTTTACTCGTAATGCGGCTAATTCTTTCTTGAATTCTCCCTTTCTCCCTCTGACCATTGGCGCCAGAACGTTGACCCGCTCTTCAACGGGCTCGGTCATAATCGCCTCTACCATACGTTCAACGGATTGCGATTTAATTTCTTGACCGCATGACGGACAATGCGGAATTCCAACGTTCGCAAACAGCAAACGCAGGTAATCGTAAATTTCTGTGACTGTACCAACCGTCGAGCGGGGATTCGAACCAGTCGTTCTTTGTTCAATTGAAATTGCGGGAGAGAGACCCGTTATTTGATCG
>DTWD01000184.1 GCA_012963185.1 Acidobacteriota bacterium | reverse complement strand
TCGGGTTACTCAACATGCAAACGGAAGATATTGGCGGGATCGCGCCTGCTCATAATTTTTCGGTCGCCCGTGCGAGGCGTGAGCTCCCGAACCGATCGAGCGTTGGTGGTCTATTCGTCAATCGTATTGCAACAGGCCGACAAGCCCGCGCGGATGATTACAACCGCACCTATGCCGTGGATGGTCGCTGGGGGATTGGTGAAAACGCCATGGTGCAGGGATTTATTGGTCGAACGGAGACGCCTGGTCGGCGGGGACGAGATCATGCGTTGAATGTGTCTGGTAATTACAGTTCTGAGTCGTGGCGGCTGATTACTGGCTATCAAGAGAACGGGGAAGACTTTAATCCGGAAGTCGGTTTTGTACGCCGAACTGGAGGATTTAGAAAGTATGACCTCGGTATCAATAACACGTCACGGCCAGACGGGTTCCTGATGTTTCAAGAATTAACACCACACATGAGCTTTACGCGTTTTTGGAATTTTGACGGTGTCATGGAAACGTCCTTTCTTCATCTACATTTCGTGGGAGAGTTTGAGGATAGTTCGTCGACTGGCGCGTGGTATGACGTGAAGAGTGAGCAGGTGTTTCGTACATTTTCAATATCTGGAATACCGGTCGCACCGGGTCGGTATGACTTTAGTGAGACCAATTATTCATTTCGCTACAATCGCTCGGCACCCATCAGCTTTGGTGTGAGCACTACGGTTGGCGGGCTGTTTGGCGGTGACATCGTGACGGTGCGTCCGTCTGTTCGATTGCGCTATAACGAAACACTGAATCTGTCACTGAGTTACAGCCGCAATGATATTGACCTTCCTGCGGGCAGCACCATTACGAACCTGACGAGTGCTCGAATTGGGTACAACCTGTCGCCAAGGGTCTTTCTTCAAGGGTTGATGCAGCACAATGACAGTGCTGGCTTGTGGTCTTCAAATCTGCGGTTCGGTTGGCTTCGCGATGCGAATACGGGTTTGTTTTTGGTGTACAACGACATTGAGGGTATTAGCGATTATGTGCCGGTTGGCGCCGGTCGAAGCCTGCTCCTGAAATTCAGTTATTTACTGAATGTGCTGAACTGAACGGCCCGCTATACGCACGCAAGTTGGTCTCTTACACCGCTCGTTCCGATGAAGAAGTTGAGGATTCGTTCCCGTAGGGTTTTCTGTTTGACACTTGGGTGATCCGGTCACGAAGAAGACGGATGATTTCAGGGTATCGCCGTCGCAGCACGCGGCGACCACGGGATGACAAGAGTGTCAGTCGATCGCGGAAAATACCATCTGGAAAGTTGAACAACATCCGCCAGAACTGCCACTCGCGGTCGAGTTCCTGCTTGTCAAGGGTCACGTGCAGTCGGTTGGATAAGTAGAGTGTTTCCCAATTAAGGTGGCCATCAATGGCGGCGAACAAGAGAGAGCCAGGCAAACGAATACTCACGGATGCGTCTGGAGGTTCATTAGTGCTCGAATAGACCTTTCGGGCTTTGCAATCGATCACCCACCAGTCAGTGTTTGGTTCTGCCAGGAAAGCGATGTGAGTCGGAAGTTTCCGGCGCAGCAGCCAATTGCGAGAAATGATTCGTGTGAAATACGTAGCGAACCGCTCGAAGAGGTCTTTTGGCGGATGCGGTTCGTCCGTGACGACTCTCTCAATTTCCCCACGCCGTCTCTTGATTTCAGACGTGGCTTCGCGGTCGCGGGCATTCCAGTCAAATACGGGACCAGGTACCATCTTCCCCGTTTTGACAGAGAGACGATCGCTAGGATTGAGAAGTACGCCGTTTACGTCAGGAAAGTTTTCCGTAATTGTTTCGATGGCAGTCTGAGGAGTTGGGATGTGTTGGGTCATCCATTCAGAGCCTGGTAGAAAGAACCCGTATTGCGTTGCAAAGGGTATGGCGTATTGGGGTTTCAGAAGACCCATGGTTTTGGCAAAACTACTCAAAACCTCGGAGACGTTCTCGGCAAGAAGACCTTCACGATCCTGTCCTTGTACGTCATAACATACCGGATACGGGCTGGCGTAGCTGAAGGCTCCGAGCGCGACATCGGGGCGCGGATGATGATCGAGCCACTCTTCAAGCCATGATTCAGAGACCGGACAATCATTCAGGTTCAGAATCGTATCTTCGCCGTATCGCAGCCAGTAGGCACTATCGATTCGACCGTGTTGATAGTTTTCTACGACGACGCCACTGGGAAGAGCTAGCGTTTGACCGTGTTCTATCTCGATGACCTGTTTGAATTTCAATTCTCGAAGTGCGTCGGCCATCCATGGGTCGAGACCGTAGGGCACGATGGCAGTTGCTGATTTAGGAAGGCGCTGCAACGACGGTATGTGAAAGTGGTCATTGTGCACATGCGAAATCATTATGTAATCGATTGAACTCAGCGACTCTGGTGTTTCTGTGAGGGCAGGGAGGTGCCACCACCCACCACCATTTGACGGTCCTATAAGCCACGGATCCATCAGTATCGCAGTGCCGCCTATGTCGACACGAATGCACGCATGACCAAGGTAGGTCAGTGTGGTCTGATACTCATCTGCATTTGTGGCCATTGGTGACTTGGTCGTTTAGACCTTACTGATAATCCGTGGATGCCAGAGAGAGTCGCACGACTGTTTCGTCATTGCGTACGACAACATGCTGGTTGGCAAATGCTGGATGTGCCCAGAGGACTGCACGATCTCGATATCGACCAGAGATACCACCGCGTGTGCGAGTGGTCGGTCTCAGTAAACGGGTCCGGTCAATTTCTTCGTAGCCGTCTGGATTAAACCGAGCAAGGATTAATTCGCCGCTGTCGTTCACGACAAAGTAACGGTCACGATGACGCACGAAATATGCGGTTGCCCAGCGGTCCTGTTCGTTCATCTGGGCGCTTTCCCATAATCGTTCACCATTTGTCGCATCAATACCTCGCAGTTCACCATAACTTCCAATGCCGTAGAGGTGATCGCCGACAACAATAGGTGTTGAAATAATTGAGTGGAGCGAGTCTGTCTGGTCGGGTAACTCGCCGCGGTTTCGCCCTTTCCACAGCATGCGCGCGTCCGGTCGGTCTGGATTTAGTGCCAGCATCATCGTCCCATTGAAAAACTGGCTAACAGCTAGATACCGCCCGCTGCGGACTGGCGTGGTGATGGCCATGCCACCGCCAATGGTGAAGTCTTGGTTCCAGTAGATTTCTCCGGTTTTCGGATTAAGCGAAGTGATCGCGGTCGCGTGCCAGAGAATTAGCTGTCGCGCACCACCTGCGTCAATGATGATGGGTGCTGAGTAACCAGTTTCTGAGATGTTGTCCAAGGACCGCCAGACTTCGTCCCCGGTTACTTTGTTGAACGCGACGACCTTGGCATCTGGTTCACCACCTACCGCAGCAATTAAAAGGTTTTCTTCTACGATCGGTGCTTGCGATGTGCCCTGAACGGGAACTGTGGCGTCGTAGT
>DTWD01000183.1 GCA_012963185.1 Acidobacteriota bacterium | reverse complement strand
CCTCAGTGTCCTATGCCACCGCAATCATTGGGGTGTTTTATCTCCTCACCTTCATTTTGGGTTTTGGAGCCATGGTGATTGTGGGTCAGGACACCATCCGCGACGTTGATACAGGTGGCAACATGGCAGCCCTCCTGTTAGCTTCGGCTTTAGGGGGTCCCGGGTTCATGGGGTTCATCTCGGCCGTTGCCTTTGCGACGATCCTTGCTGTGGTGGCAGGTCTGACGCTAGCCGGTGCGGCCGCTCTGTCGCACGACTTATGGGTTAACGTGGTGCGTGGCGGTACCGCTTCTGACCAAGAGCAATTGCGCGTGGCCCGCGTGTCCTCGGCAGTGCTTGGCGTGCTAGCGATCATCTTGGGTATTGTGTTCGAAGGTCAAAATGTCGCCTACATGGTTGGCTTAGCTTTTGCGATCGCAGCCAGTGCTAATTTTCCGGCTCTCCTCCTGTCAGTATTCTGGCGAGGGTTCACGACTCGCGGTGCGCAGGCAAGCATGTTCACGGGCACAGTGGTAAGTTTGGTCTTGATCTATCTGTCACCCGCGATCCAGATGGACGTACTTGGTCATGCGTCAGCGATCTTTCCGCTACGGAATCCAGGGATCATTTCAATCCCACTCGCGTTTCTCGTCGCCCTCGTCGTGTCTGTTGTGTGGCCGGAGCCTGAGGCCGCCAGTGGATTCGCGAAACTCGAACGTCGAGTCCACCTAGGGGCTGACGAGTAACGAGTTCTTCTGCAACACATCCTCGTCGTAAGTTACTCTTCTTGCGCTAATTGCAGGACGAAATTGGCGATATGATCGGCACCTTGGTCGTGTGGGTCGACGAGTTTCTCGACAACTGAACTGTGCGTTCGGTCGGCAATCTCAACAGCGTCAACGTTAGCCTGTCCAGCAGCTTTAAGCTCCCGTACGGCCCGTTCAATTTGGCCGCGCCGCCAATCCTCATCGCCATCTGCGTACACGAACAGTAACGGTGGTTTGCCATCTCCAATGTAGGAAGAGGGTGAGGCTTGACGCCATGTTGATAAATCAGTACCCCAGACCGTCTTGGGTCGATCGGGAGCAACTTCTTCGACGTACAGGAATGGACTGATCGAAATTGATCCATGAATAGCCGACGCCGAAAGCCCAGCGGCTCGAATATAGGAGTCATCCAGTGTCAGCAGGGTGGCCATGTAGGCTCCGGCTGAATGGCCGGCAAGATGTACTTGATTCGGATCGCCGCCATAATCAGCAATGTGCGCGATGGTCCAGGCGAATGCAGCAGCAGCATCTTGAAGATGTGCCGGATGTTTCACGCGAGGTGAGAGGCGATAGTTGGCTGATACGACACCGATCCCTCGTGGCACAAGTGCGTTCGCTAGGTATTCACCTTGTCCCTTGTCGCCTTGCAACAAACCGCCGCCATGAAAGAAGACGACGACTGGAGCATCAGATGCGTTGACAGGCATGAATACGTCAAGCAGATCTCGGGCATCGGCATATTCGGCAGTGTCGATGTAGTCGATGTCACGATGTACCGTCATCTCAGGCTGTGTCGACTCTTTTTCGACAGCGGTTATTGGCATGGCCACAGCTAGGGCCAAGCCTGTTGTCATCGATACTTTGCTGAGAATGTGCATGCCTTACGCCTCCTCACCCAGATTTTGGGTTGTTCATGTGCAAATTATGAATACGAGGCAATAGGGTATCAGAATGAATGAGAAACGGATAACATGACTGCGTCATTGCAGACTGGAAGGTGGGATGGAGGTCCTTGGATGCGGAGAACGGTTACCGCAATCGTTGTTGGCCTGACCGGTACCGTTGCTTGGTTGACGGTGCCAAGTCCTGAGGTACGAGCACAACAACCGACAGCCCAGCAAAGGCTCCTGACATTTAGCAGTGACATTCAGCCAATCCTCTCCCGTCACTGTTGGAGTTGCCATGGCGCTGACCAGCGCTCAGAATTCGATCTACGCACGCGTTTGGCGGCGCTGAAGGGTGGCCGCCGGGGTGAAGCAATTGTTCCTGGCGATAGTGAGGCTAGTCGATTGTACCGTCGCATCGCGGGTTTTGAGCAGCCCAGTATGCCGCCTGATGGTTCACTAAGTTCTGCTGAAATTTCCGCGATTCGCACGTGGATCGATCAAGGGGCCCACTGGAGTACTGGACCAGCGACAACAGTAGTGGAGACCACAGACCTGCCAAATTCTGAGGTTGAGGATTCTTCTGCAAACGACCGTGACTATTGGGCTTTTAAACTTCCCATGCAAGCGGCGGTGCCGCTCTTTCCAGAGTTGGAACATCCCGTTGATCGTTTTCTCGAACAGGCTCGGTACGACCAGGGCCTTACTGCAGGGCCGAGGGCTGACCGTCGGACGTTGTTACGTCGCGCTTCTCTCGATTTGATCGGGTTACCACCCACGCCTGCTGAGACCGCACAGTTTCTAGCGGACACGGAGCGCGGAGCTTGGGAACGTTTAATTGATCGCCTACTTGCTTCTCCTCACTACGGTGAGCGCTGGGGGCGCCATTGGCTAGACGTAGCGCGCTACGCTGATTCCACCGGATATGAACAGGACTTCGATCGTCCGAATGCCTGGCGCTACCGTGACTACGTCATTGCGGCCTTTAACAAGGACAAACCGTACAACCTGTTTGTCAAGGAGCAAGTAGCTGGAGACGAACTCGATTACACGACAGATGAGACACGCATAGCTACGGGCTTTCTGCGGGCCGGGCCACGGGTCCAATTTCGTGAGAAAGATAACCCCGAACGTCGACATGATTATCTCGATGATGTGCTAGCCACCATTGGTCGTGGGATGTTGGGATTGACGGTGCATTGTGCTCGGTGCCACGACCATAAATTCGACCCAATT
>DTWD01000182.1 GCA_012963185.1 Acidobacteriota bacterium | reverse complement strand
GCTAGCATCCTCAGAAACAGCCCCTTCGGTGCCAGGCACGGTTGGGAAATTGGCTTTCGCGGCAGCCACCCGGGCAGCGACTTTCCCACCCATCAGATCAATGACCTCGGCAGATGGACCGATAAAGGTCAATCCTGCGTCAGCCACCGCACGCGCAAATGAAGCATTCTCCGCTAAAAAGCCATATCCGGGGTGAATGGCATCGGCTCCAGTCTCACGCGCAGCCGAAATAATCTTGTCGACACAAAGATAACTGTGGGCCGGTTCATTAGCGCCCAGAGCAACGGCCTGTCCGGCGTAACGCACATGAGGAGACCGCCGATCACAGTCGGCATAGACCGCCACAGTGGCTACCTCATGCTCGTGACAAGCACGCATGACTCGAACGGCAATTTCACCTCTATTGGCTATGAGAACCTTCATGAAAGTGACCTTCCTGATAACGTTAATCAGGACAACTCGGAAGGCGCATCTACTGACGAGTGTAGCACTTAACAGGATCTAGAGAGGAATATTGCCGTGTTTCTTAGGAGGGTTTTTGTCTCGTTTTCCCTCAAGACTTCGAAAGGCTGAAACAACACGAGCTCTGGTCAAACGCGGAGAGATAACTTCATCAAGAAACCCGCGACCAGCTGCAATAAACGGGTTTGCTAGCTTATTACGAAACTCCTCCACACGAGCAGTTCGTAAGGCGTCTGGATCAGCGGCAGCCTCCAGTTCCCGCTTGTACAAGATGTTCACCGCCCCCTCGGGACCCATTACCGCGATTTCTGCCGTCGGCCACGCATAATTAATATCGGTTCGAATATGCTTGCTCGACATAACGCAATACGCGCCACCATATGCTTTGCGTGTGACAACGGTGACCTTCGGAACTGTCGCTTCTGCAAAGGCATAGAGTAATTTGGCACCATGCCGAATAATGCCACCATATTCCTGCTGAGTCCCAGGGAGAAACCCGGGGACATCCTCAAATGTCAACAATGGGATGTTAAATGCATCACAGAATCGAACAAAACGTGCGCCCTTAACCGATGCATCGATGTCGAGCACCCCCGCTAGATGTGCCGGCTGATTCGCAACAACCCCAACTGAGCGCCCACCAAACCGCGCAAATCCAACCACAAGATTCGGCGCGAAATGTTGGTGCACGGGAAGAAACTCTCCATTGTCAGCGACGGTCCGAATAACCTCGAGAATATCGTACGGCTGGTTCGGCGCTTCCGGAATAATACTGTCAAGCACGGCGTCTTCACGATCGATTGGGTCGTCTGTTTCAACGCACGGCGCATCATCGAGATTATTGCTAGGTAAATAGCCCAGCAACTGCCGTAACAACGCAAGACAATCCTGGTCTGACGGCACGGAGAAATGAGCCACACCACTCTTGACATTGTGAGTCATTGCCCCGCCGAGTTCATCTTTAGTCACGTCCTCGTGCGTAACGGTTTTGATCACATCCGGTCCAGTAACGAACATATAGCTCGTGTGTTCGACCATAACCGTAAAGTCCGTAATAGCCGGTGAATAGACCGCACCACCAGCGCAAGGTCCCATAATCGCAGATAGCTGGGGCACTACACCCGACGCTAATGTATTGCGGAGGAAGATGTCTGCATAGCCTGCTAAAGAAGCAACACCTTCCTGAATCCGTGCACCGCCCGAGTCATTCAAACCAACTATCGGTGCACCATTCTTCATCGCGAGGTCCATGACCTTTACGATCTTGGCCGCGTTGGTTTCCGACAGCGAACCTCCGAAAACCGTAAAGTCCTGGGCAAAGGCATAGACTAACCGGCCGTTAACCTGACCATGACCGGAAACGACACCGTCACCTGCAATCTGCTGAGATTCCATTCCGAAATCCCGGCAGCGATGGGTCACCAGCTTGTCAATTTCTCTGAACGTGCCAACATCGAAAAAAAGGTCAATCCGCTCCCTAGCTGTCAGTTTTCCAGCATCATGCTGGCGTTGGCGACGCTCAGCTCCACCACCTTGTTCGGCTTGCTGCTCGTAATCCGAAAGAAGAGACCGTTTATCCACTATGCCTTGAGCGCCTGTGCTTGTTCCCAGTCAGCGAGAAATTTCTTTAGTCCGATGTCCGTCAACGGATGAGTAAAGAGCATATCAATGACTTTAGGCGGACAGGTGCATATATCCGCACCGATACGGGCTGCCTCGACGACATGCAACGGTCCACGTACACTCGCAACGAGCACCTCTGTTGGAAACTCATAGTTCTCATAAATTTCCACTATCTGCTCAATTAAGTCCATACCGTCCGTTGCCAGGTCATCAAGTCGACCCACAAAAGGGCTTACAAATGTTGCGCCTACCTTGGCAGCAAGTAAAGCCTGAGACGCAGAGAAAACAAGAGTGACATTGACACGAATTCCCTCACCGGTAAGTGCCGCACATGCCTTCACGCCTTCCTGACCGAAAGGCACCTTGACGACAATATGCTCATGGATGTCAGCCAATTTCCGCCCTTCACGAACCATCGCCTCCGCGTCAGTGGTCACCACTTCAGCACTCACCGGTCCTTTTACCGTCTCACAAATGCGTCGCAGGGTGTCAGCCGGGTCGCCAACTTCCTTTGCCAGCAAGGACGGATTTGTAGTTATTCCATCAATAATCCGAAGAGGCACAAGACCCTCGATCGTCTCAACGTTCGCACTGTCCACGAATAGCTTCACCGTTCGCTCCTTTCGTCGGAGACGACCTCGTTAACAAGCTCCCCCACACCTTCAACTTTAACAGCCACACGATCGCCTGCGCACAAAGGACCCACACCAGACGGCGTTCCCGTTGAAATAATGTCCCCTGGTAGTAAGGTCATCACGCCCGTTACAAATTCGACCAACCGGTCCAACGAAAAAATCAACTCCCGAGTGTTTGATGCCTGCCGAACTTGTCCATTAACAGCTGACTCTACGTCAAGCGATGCCCCATCGAGACCAACAGCAATTGCTGGTCCGATTGGCGCAAACGTATCAAACCCTTTCCCGCGCGTGTATTGCACATCGCGCCTCTGCAAATCTCTATCCGTAACGTCATTGACACAAGTCAGCCCAAGCACATATTCCTTCGCACGGTCTGCAGGTACCTGATGAGCCGTCTTTCCAATCACAATACCTAGTTCAGCTTCATGGTCAACACGCCCCGCACCGTTCGGTAACACGATTGCGTCCGACGGTCCGATAACCGCTGTTGATGGCTTGAGGAAAATGAGCGGCTCGTCTGGCAACGTTTTCCCCATCTCCTTCGCGTGGTCACGGTAATTCAAACCAACCGCAACAATTTTAGACGGCATGACTGGTGGCAATACCCGAGCTGCCGACACATCAACAGACTGACCTGCCTCGTAACCAGCATATATATCCCCTTCGAGCTCAAACCAATTACCACTACGCTCAATAACGTAGCATTGACGCCCACCCATCTCCATTCGATACAAGCGATCCATAACGATTCAGTGTTCCTTTAGCTACCGTGCTGTTTGGGTAATCTGGCCCGATGGTTGACTTACGTTCCGCGGCATAACATGGTCGACAGCCATCAACTGATAGACGTATTGCTCTCCGGACACAACCGACGTATCTCGATATGTCGGTTCGTTAATGGGTTCCGGTGTTAGTGGTTCGAGTGTCGCATCTGACGCTAACCCACGCAAGACCAGGTAGCCATCAATGTCGGACTCAGTATTTTCGTTCCATACCAAGTTAATCGAACCAGCATCAGCAACTGCGATGAGTCCTGTCGGAGGCGCTGGTGGAAACGTATCTGTAAAAACGACACATGTGGCTGGTGATGCGTCCCCATATATCTCAAGATCCTCATTGACGTGCTCGAGCGTCTGCACCGCATAACATGCAGTGGTCCCGAATGTGATCTCAGAATCCGTATAGACAGTCACAGATTGCGGCTCACCCAGTGGTAACGGTCGTTCGGAATCAGGATCCCCCGCACTCGCAAGATCGAGAATTACGTACTCTGAAGCCTCACTGACATCCAGAACTGGTTCGGATTCCAAAAACTCTCCTGCCGGCTGCTCAGGCTGGACAAGGTATCGAAAGTATTCCGGTTCCTCCCATTGCACACTGACAGCCCCAGCTGTGTAAGTAACTGTAACGGGCCCCGGTGATTCGGGTGGTTCAGTCAATGGCACAATGGCCATCGGCGACGGGTCAGCTTCCCGTCTTCTTGAAGACACACCAAATGCTACATAAGACCGTATAGCTGGCATTGGAATCGGAGGCGCCACGAACGCGACTGGAATAAGCCGCCCTGAATCGTCCTCCTCGTTATCGTCCTCCTCCTCATC
>DTWD01000181.1 GCA_012963185.1 Acidobacteriota bacterium | reverse complement strand
CAACCCTAGAGCCCCATCGCTCAATGAATTGATTCGAACAGTCAGCAAAATCAAACCCGATATCCCTCTCGATGCTATCGAAAACCCTACCAAAGCTCTCGATTTGTGTTGGGATAAGGGACCTTTAGCGGTCGTAACAGGTTCGGTCTTCCTGGTAGGGGCTGTGAGAAAAAATCTTGATTTAGGCGACCAAAATAGCGACACTACTTTTGCGCGGATGTATAATTAAGGCGTCGTCAGAGCGAACTTATTTTCACACCGGATGCGTGCTTGTCTTTTAGCTCTGCTGGCAGTCTCGCTCTTTCCTGGAACTGCCTATGCACAAGGATTCCCGAGTCTCCCATTCGACTCGAGGCAATTTCGAATTGAACAATTAACGGAAAGTCACCTTCGCCTGAGCGACGAAGTTGAGATTGATGGTGAAACTTTCCAGTTCTATGCTGATCAAGTCGATATTTACGTCAATGAAACAGAAGAACCAACGGATGATGTTACTTTTTTGCTGGTTGCGACTGGAAATGTCGTTTTCGTTTCAATAGATACACGCATCGCCGCTGAGCTAGTCGAGTTTCAGACCGCTGACCAAACTGCCGTCTTTCACCACGCAAATGGATCAATCAACATGGGAGACGAAGTCGACCGTAGCATGTTTGGAACCCAAGAACCGGACTTACTTTTTTATGGTGAAAAAATAGAACGGGTTGGACCACGAACCTACCGGCTCACTAAAGGCGCGTTTACGAGTTGTATTCAGCCAACTCCACGCTGGGAAGTAACCGCCACGACCCTGACCATCAACCTCGATGAATACATATTGCTTCAAAACTCGTTGATCAAAGTAAAAAATGTGCCAGTGTTCTATTTTCCTGCGATGTATTACCCAATTCAGCCCGACGGTCGCGCGACTGGATTTTTGATGCCTACGTACGGAGCCTCGACGTATCGTGGTACGAGTCTCAGTAATGCTTTTTTCTGGGCACCTACCCAGAGTCAGGATGCGACCATTTTCCATGATTGGTTTGCTACAACGGGCCAAGGTTTCGGCTCCGAGTATCGATTTACACGAGGAGGGGGTTCGCAAGGACAAGTCCGCAGCTATTTCCTCGATGAACATGAAGCAGAAATCTCGTCTGGAGGCGGCACGAGCGTGTTACCTGCAAGACAAAGCTTCGATTTGAGAGGCCTTGCTACCCAAAGGATCGGAACCGCCTGGACGGCTCGAGGGCAAATTAACTACTTCTCAGATATTACCGTTCAACAAACATATAACCACAACATCTTCGAGGCATCAAACCGGAATCGGAGTTTTTCTGGAAACCTAACTGGAAGACTGGGCAAGTATCAACTGACGAGTACATACAACGTAAACGAAACATTTTTTGGTGACACCCAATCAACACTCAACGGGGGTGGTCCTCGCCTCGGCCTTGCGCAAGGAAAGACCGAAATCCCTGGCACGTCGATGTACTACTCGTTAAACGCGGAATACGTGCATCTGCTTCGTGTATCAAAGTTTTTCCGTGACGAAGGCGATGTCAATCTCGATTCAGGACTGAATCGAATGGACATAAATCCAACTCTCCAAATCCCATTTACTAAATGGCCGTTTCTAAAATTCGATTCAAGCGTGCAATGGCGAGGAACTTACTGGGACGAAAGCTTAGATATCTTGGCTCAACCCATTGAGCAAATTGATACTGGTGTTGGCCGTTCATTTATAGAACTGGCTACTCGAGCTACAGGTCCTTCATTCGTCAAGATCTGGGAGACACCAAACAGCGGATATTCGGAACGAATGAAGCATCTGATTGAGCCGTGGGTAGCACTCCGCCGAACGACGGCCATTGATAATTTTGATCAGATCGTCCGCCTTGAAGGAATTGATTCGATTGTTGGAAACGTCTCACAAGTCACACTCGGACTCGACAATCGAATCTATGCCAAAGTTTTTGAAGGCGGAGCCGAATCCGTGTCACGCGAGATTCTTTCGGTTTCGCTGACGCAAAGCTACTACACCGATGCAAACGCGGCTGAATTTGATCGTAGCTTTCGTACAAGTTTTAATCGGACTCCACCCACTAACTTCTCGCCAGTTTCACTCCTAGTACGAACCCAACCGACACAACAAACCGGAGGCACACTCCGCGCGGAATTTGATTCCACTCACAAAGCATTGCGAACCATAGCCGCCGAGGGTAGTTATGAGTTCCGAGGTTGGCTCGAAACGAGGAACGGGTGGAGTCAACGCCGCTTCATTGACGGGTTACCGGGTTTCAATGACCCTTCTCGACTAGACCATTACCTGAATTCCTATACGGCTGTCCGTACACAAGACAATAAGTTTGGAGGGCTCTATACCTTCAACTACGATGTTCTCCGCGGCCGACACTTATTGCAGCAACTGCGTGTGTACTACAACGCACAATGCTGTGGGATTAGCGTCGAATATCAAGTATTTAACTTCGAAGGACTTGGTATTCGGGCACCGATTCCACGGGATCGCCGATTCAACGTCTCGTTCACATTGGCCGGCCTAGGCACATTCGCAAATGTTTTTGGGGCATTTGGCGGGGGAGGCAGTGGCGGCGGGTTCGGCGGTGGTAACGGAGGCTACGGCTACTAGTGCCACGAACAATCCTAGTCACAGGTGCAGCTGGATTTGTTGGTACCCATCTCTTGAAATCACTTCTATCTGAAACACCAACACCACGCGTCATCGGATGGAAGCGGCCGCATCCAAATACGGATGAAGCCTCGCACAGAGTTAGGAAAGACGCTTCCATCGAATGGCATGACATAGACCTTCTTGAAAGCAAGGACGTAATCAATGCCATTACCGAGGTTCGACCGACGGAAGTTTTTCACTGTGCAGGCATAGCGAGCGTGGCGGATTCCCCGGCAAATACTGCACAGACACTGGCAGTTAATGTCCTCGGAACCCGTCACCTCATGCAAGGACTCAAGCAACTGAATACAAGCAGTCGAGTATTAGTGCCAGGTTCTGCGACCGTCTACCGTCCCAAACTCGGACCACTAAACGAACATGACAGGGTCGGGCCGATCAACCTCTACGGCCTGAGCAAACTGGCACAGGAAATACAAAGTCGGCGATTTGTCTCCGACAAGCAGCAGATTGTAAGTACTAGATCTTTTACCCATATTGGACCTGGGCAGTCTGTAGCGTACGCCGCTTCAAATTTCGCACATCAGATCGCTTCCATCGAAGTAGGGAAAATAAAACCAGTCATCCACGTCGGTCGACTGGATGCGAAGCGAGACATCATGGATGTACGTGACACCGTAATGGCGTACCGAGCGTTAATGTCTGCTTCGTCAATAGCTGGTATCTACAATGTCTGCTCGGGGCAGACCTACCAAATGCAAGACATCGTTACAAAACTAATCAGCCTCGCACACATGCCAATTCAGACGCAGCTTGACCACAAGCGCGTTCGAGCCAACGATTACCCGGAACTCAGTGGTGACAGGACAAAAATTACTGAGGCCGTAGGTTGGGCGCCAAAGATCAAGCTCGAGCAAACGCTCACCGACCTTCTTGATTATTGGCGTTCACGCATGTAGCGAAACAACCTCGTTTCAAAGCGGTTGAATGACTATTGTTTCTGTTCACATGGACAATATTTAAACGCGCTAACACGTTTTTCATGGTGTAATGGAATACGGCACGGTGAGTCAAAGTTTGAATATCGGGAAGAAATGCCACACAAAATCTGACTTGGCTTTTTACTAGGTACTCTAGGGTTAGTTTCAGCGTTCGCAGCGTCTATCACGCTACTATGGGGCATAATTAAGCACTATGGCGATACGACTCGCACTTGTGTTCGGCGCCTTGCTACTCACGACTGCATCCTTTGCTGCGCAAGCCCAAACACAGCCGGTTCCTAGGCCGTTTCCAACCGTGTCTTCGGCGGAAAGTCGGCCGATTACACAAACAGCTGACCCGAATAGCACGTCAACCGAAGATCAACCGATTGACGAAATCCTTGGTGTCCCCATCTATCCGAATGCGAGCTACCTTGGTGCGTACGACGCTGGACGTGGGCAAACATTCCACTTATTTGGAACAAACATCTCATTTCAAGATATGGTGAGTTACTACTCGACAATACTTGACGAACGGGGAGACCGAGTCTTTGATGCACCGGCCACGCATCAATTTGACACGGCTCGTTTTCGAGATGATGAGATGACCTATCGCCCGAGTGTAACAATCAAAGACTACACGTCGAATGGTTCAGAGGGTTATCTCAACCCTGTTCCAGGTGCTGAGCCAGCCCGTTACCAGACCGTAATCCAAATTGCGACAGCACCGCCTGGCGCCGCTGAACGTTAAACTCTTTACTAGCTTCAATCCGAACTTCTCACTTGCTCAGTGGCAACGTAGATATTCCGATCCTTGTTATCAAGAAACTCTGAAGACTTCTCGTCCATCCCAGCCTGCAAAGCCTCTCCGGTATCAAGTCCACGTTTAGCCGCGAAATCTCTGACTTGCTGGGTTATCTCCATGCTGCAAAATTT
>DTWD01000180.1 GCA_012963185.1 Acidobacteriota bacterium | reverse complement strand
GCAGACATGACCATATCCGGCTTTGCAGCTTGAATCTTTTTAATGGTAGGCCCGAAGTTGGTAACATCCAGCGGGAAGAATTCGGTTTCAACCGGGTCACCGCCATTATCCCTCACGTATTTCTGGACCCAGTCAGCAGTGATGTGGCCGTAGTTGTAGTCAGCCGCGATGATATAGACCTTTTTACCCCATTTATTCATTGTATAGGGCACGAGCTTTTCTACCGTCTGACCAGGGGTTGATCCAGTGCAGTAATTGTTGGTATCGCATACACCACCTTCATAAAGCGTATTATAAAAATAGAGTGTTTTATATCGACTTAACAGCGGTCTAATCGATTCCCGCGACGCTGAAGTGATTCCAGCTTGGACGACATCCACTCGATCGCTGGTTGCAGCTTTGGTTGCGTACTGCGTATAAAACTGGATAGTCGACTGGGGATCATAAACCGTTAGGTCTACCTGTTTGCCCAATAATCCACCAGCAGCATTGATCTCTTCGACGGCCAAATGGCTCGCATCAACCATTGGTCTGCCATAAATATCAAGACCACCAGACTGATCCAAGATCACAGCCATCTTTAGCGCATCAGCCGCTTGTGCTTGTCCGATAAAAGCTGGGGCTGTCAGCACCGCCGCAGTTGCGGAGGCCCCTTTTAGAAAATTTCTTCGATTGACTGTCATGTCATATTCTCCCTTGGTTTTGCATTTAAGTTATCTCACTCCAGAATTGCCGTGAACTCTAACTCAACTTCAGAGCTCTTTATCGCCAAAATCCTTATTTACCGTGACTACTTTTCCATCTATCAAAGGCCTCTTGATCTTCAGAAGATTCCGGTGCAGGTTGATTATTATCTTGTTCTGATACTTGATCAGAGATGCCTTTTATCCCGTCACCTATATTGATACCGATCTCTTCCCCAAGTTTTTTAACAGCTGGCAATTGCAATGCCATCGACAGAACGCCATCGACCACCTGATTGACAACTGCTTTTTCTGAACCACCCACGTCCGACCCACCACCGCCACCAGAATTACCAAATCCGCTAACGTGATTGATCCTTATGCTATCAATTTTCTCTGCAGGTTTGACCATGCTCTCCACAACGTCAGGCAGGATCTCTAATTTACGCATATGCAGCTTCATCTCGATAAGGTCATCACTTTGACTATTCTCTGAGGCAATTAGTGCGGCTTCGCCTTCTGCCCTGGCCAGTAGTTCGGCCCGCTTGGCCACCGCCCGGGTCGTCGTTGCTTCCGCTTCCGCCTTCGCCATTGCGACTAGCGTACCGGTTTCACTGCCAACTCGGGTTTCATCAACCTCAGCTTGTTCTTGCGCTCGGATCATGGCTAACTCTCGCTCGCGTTCTGCTACCGCGATCTCTTTTGTAGTCTCCAGAGCTTCTTTTGCCCGAACTTCTTCGGCCTTTGCTTCCTCGACCTGGACCTGAGCTTGAGCCACTGCTGCTTGCTGTGCGGCAACCACGATCTCCCTCTCAAGTCGCCTTAGCTCTGATGACTGAGATGCCTCTAACTCAGCACGTCGTATTTCACGACCGGTTTGAATCTCTTTTGCCTTAACCTCTTTATCTTTTTCTATGCGAGCAAATTCTTGACGCTGCTCAGCCTCGGTCTGCTCCTCCGTTATCGTTGCGTCGCTCGCTGCTCGCTCGCGTTCAATATTAAGCCGTTGTTGAATTTGAGCCTCCTCTTCCTGCTGATCAATATTCAGACGTTCTTTTGTAGCATCAAGCCTACTCTTACGGACCGCGACGTCTGCATCAGCTTCGATTACCGCGCGCTCTTTCTTACTGTTCGACACTATCTCAGCTAATCTCCGTAACCCGATCGCGTTAAACGCATTATTTTCATCAAGCGTATGGAAGGGTGTTTGATCGAGACGAGTAAGAGACACCGATTCGAGTATCAACCCATTTTTGGCAAGGTTGGGTTCTAAGATATCTTCAACTTGACCAACGTATCGTCCTCTGTCGTTTTGTAGTTCGTCCATAGTGTAGTTGGCAGCGATAGACAAGACGGCG
>DTWD01000179.1 GCA_012963185.1 Acidobacteriota bacterium | reverse complement strand
CACGTTGATTGGCGCACTGGCGATCGGTGGCCCAGAAACCACCCGCTGCCATGCGGCAAGCTAGCTAGGCACTTAATAATGTCGGATGCGGAGACGCCATGAGAGACGGCAGGAAGATCGATCGGCGAGGTTTTTTAAATGGTGTCGGAACGGTAGCGGTCGCCAGTGCCCTCGGAACGTCGCCCTCGGCTGCAGCAGCGAACCCCGAGCGACTTTCTGTCCAACAGCAAAGTAATCGGTACGATTTTGATGCGGTCTACAGTCGACTCGGCACCAATTCATCGAAATGGGACCACCAGATTTCTTTGTACGGTCGAGAGCATGTTCAGGTCGGCATGGGTACGGCCGATCAGGATTTCAGGTCTGCACCAGCGATCACGAGGGCGTTACGTGAACGGGTTCAGCATGAAAACTACGGATACCTGACGGTACCAAATTCCTATATCGAGTCAATCGTCAACTGGAACCAACGACGTTACAACTTAGAGATCGACCCAGAAACACTCCGGCATTCCGCCGGTGTCCACCCAGCCATCATCAGTACCTTGCGCGCATTCTGTCCACCCCGGAGCAAAGTGCTCGTCTTGACGCCGAGCTACAACGGCTTTTATACGGACATCCGTGTCGTCGATACGGTCGCAGAAGAGAGTCCGTTACAACTAGTGAATGGGCGCTACCGCATCGACTTCGATGATTTCGAGAAGCGCATCGATCACGACGTGCACGCCTTCATTCTATGCAATCCTCAAAATCCAACCGGCAACGTTTGGTCACGTCAAGACCTGACTCGGCTAGGAGAAATATGCACGCGGCGGCGAGTGGTTGTCCTTGCCGACGAGATCCACTGTGACTTTGTAACAGCGGGTAACACGTACACGCCATATGCCACGCTTGATGACGATGAGATCGTCCGGAACAGCATTACGTATAAATCAGTCAGTAAGTCGTTTAACTTGTCGGCAATGCGCTGTTCCTACATGTTCTCGACAAATCGTGAGTACCTCGATCGGATTAGTGGTCCCGGGCAACTTCAGCAAGCGATGAGCACGCTGGCCCTCGTTGCAGCAGAAGCAGCTTACAACGAGGGTGAGGAATGGCTTGACCAGCTTGTCGAATACATCGACGGCACCCAAAGCTTTGTGGAGGCATTCGTGCGTGAGCAGGTCCCATTCGTCAACGTTATCAAGCCGGAGGGGACGTACCTGAGTTGGCTAGACGTTGGAGAAGCGCTTAATAAAACTGGCTCAACAGCATCAGCTGCGTCAGATGAATCGATGACACCCGAAGGTGTGTTTCAGCACTACTTGGTGGAGCATGCAAACATTCACATTAATCCCGGCTCAAATTATGGCTTCGGCGGCGCAGGTCGGATGCGGATGAATATTGCCACGTCGCAACAGTTGGTCGAACTTGCTCTAAACAATATGGCTAACGCACTAAAGAGTGCGTAAGTTGCTAAGTTACCGGGGCTCCAGTGCGCGATTCCCCACTACCCCCGTTGAACTGCCCGCCGCGCCACAGTAGGATTCAAGCTTCGTCGGTGTGGTCCGATGATGCGAGGGCTTCTCCGGTTAAAGAAATCACCGTCGACTGGAAAAATGTGGCCGCTACAAGGGACATCGGTTCTTGGTCTCGGTCAATCTTGATTTTGATCTGTTCGACTCGGTTGCGCAGCTATCGTGGTACACCGAGTCGAACAGATCAAAAT
>DTWD01000178.1 GCA_012963185.1 Acidobacteriota bacterium | reverse complement strand
GCAAGCTCAGTCGTTGCAGCCATGACGGCTGCATTGGCCGCGGCCGCCATGGCATTCGTATCCGTCGAGATAAAGTTTTGCTGGACCCATGCTGCCTGTCCTGCGCGCATCCACAGGCCAAGTAGTCGGTCCTCCGCGACCGTGACGAACTGCTCAGCATCGCTGACCGTTGGACGTTCAGGTTGAAGCGAACACGACACCCCGAGCATGGAAACGACCGACGCGATAAGGAATGCACGTATCTGCTTCGATCGTAGGCGCATCAGATCTCCTTCATTTCCGTCTTAACCGATAGCAATCGCCATGCCGTTACACTGAAACCATGAACGCAACCGCTAGTCGCACCACATCTTTAACTGCGACGCTCAGTGCATTCTCAGACCTGAGAATCAGGCTATCTGTTTGGGATAACAAAAAGTTTACTGGTCCCTATTTCAACCATCGAGATGCCAGCCCACCTTCGCGCACGATCGTATCTTTGCGGTCCGAGCCTGTTGAAATGATGGCGGCCGGAGCTCCACTTAGTTCCTCCAGGCGTTCGATGTAGGCTCTTGCAGCGGACGGCAAGTCTGATTCAAGGCGTACCCCCGTACAACTACCGTCACCTGCCCATCCCGGCAAGACTTCATACTCAGGCTCACAACGTCCAAGTTGGCCGATGTCTGCTGGCGGCGTCTTTAACACGTTATCGCCACAGCGATACCCAGTACATATTTTGATTTCTTCCTGGCCATCTAGTACGTCCAGTTTTGTCAGCGCGAACGCCTCGATGCCGTTCACCTGCACCGCATACTTAACAGCTACGGCATCAAACCACCCGCACCGTCTCGGACGGCCTGTCGACGCACCATACTCTTTGCCACATTCACGAAGTCGGTCCCCAGCCGAACCAGTCACTTCTGTTGGGAGCGGTCCTGACCCCACGCGGGTTGTGTAGACTTTTACGATCCCTAACACCGCATCTATCGCTTTCGGGCCGACACCTAGACCAGTACACACACCGCCGATCGTAGAATTAGACGATGTCACATAGGGGAACGTGCCGTGGTCAACATCCAACATCGAGCCTTGCGCCCCTTCAAACAAAACAGACGTGTTCTCGGCTAATGCGTTGTGGAGCAGCACTGAAGTGTCCGTGACCATCGGCGCAAGTCGTGCCCATACCGTCTCCAGTTCGGTTAGCAATCTTCGAGACGACATCGGATCACCTGGAATGGCTGAATTGCGTGCTGCGACATTCGCTTCGAGAAGTGTCATTAGGCGACCAGTCTCAGCCCGGTCAGCAAGGTCGGCGATACGGATCCCGCGACGCCCCGCCTTGTCCTCGTAACTCGGTCCAATTCCTCGCGATGTCGTACCGATCGCCTGGCTACCGAGCCTTGCTTCAGAGACCGCTTCGAGATCCCGGTGATACGGAAGAATAACGTGTGCCCGATCACTCACGAACAATCGCCCCGTTGTATCGATACCTTGCTCGGCCAAGTGATCAATCTCGGCAAACAACGCCGTCGGGTCAACAACAACGCCGTTACCAATCACACAGGTCACGTCTTCATGCAAAATACCAGATGGAATGAGATGCAAAATAAATTGTTCGCCGTTTACAAAAACCGTATGACCAGCGTTATGCCCGCCCTGAGATCGCGCAACAATGGCGAACGATGGCGCAAGAAGATCAACGATCTTCCCTTTACCCTCATCGCCCCATTGCGCGCCAAGAATGGCAAGGTTTCCTGTTTGCGATTTCGTCATAACCCCAAACAACCGATGATAGCAGATGCCTCAAGATCTTTACGACCGCTACCCGACGATAGAACGTTACGGAATCTCGTTGTTAACCTGAAAAGGTTAACGCACGAACCCAATCGATTTGACAAGAAGTCCGGCCTTCCTTATGGTCATGTTCTTC
>DTWD01000177.1 GCA_012963185.1 Acidobacteriota bacterium | reverse complement strand
GATCACCGATCACCATCACCGAACCGCGACCACCGTACAGCACCTCCAGCAAATGCTGCTGAATGGCATTAATATCCTGATATTCATCGACCAGAATCTGGCGAAGATTGAGATGCCTAATCGTGATAACTTTGCCGACCTGCCGGACTGGAAACGCGGGATGCAAAGGCTACCAGGCTACCCTTTTTAAACTTTCGGTAGGCATTGTCGGTAGGCCGACCGGGGCGCGTGATAGCAGTAGTGATCAATAGTGTAAGAATGAAGGCAGGAGAGCACAATGCTGTGCACGTTTAGCTTACGCAGCTTCTGTCTCGACTGGCGGTACTCTTTGTAAGATCTATGACTATCAACCGTCGGTTGCTGTAGAGCAGCCACGAATGTTCTTTGGCCGGACGGAACTATTTTCTTGCTTGAGGTAAATAAACGATGCGACAGAAAATCCGTGCGGTCCTGATAGCGTCAGCTCTCTTGTGGTTTGTGTTTCCCGTTCAGGCTCAAGGACAGCGTCGAGGTCCACCGGTCCAATTACCCGAGGGGATTGGTCAGGAACTGGTCCAGGCTCATTGCACCTCCTGTCATAGGCTCAACCAGATCGCCAACTCCTGGGGATACACACGGGAAGGTTGGGAGGAGTTGTTCAGTTCAATGGTCGCCCTACCCAGTGATCAGGCGGAATTGGTAGCTGGTTATCTGGCTACTCACTACCCGGTACGACCGGCGCCAGAGGCCGTAAAGATTCCGGGAAAGACCAACGTCTCCATCAAGGAATGGGTTTTGCCGAGCCTCGGTTCCAGACCTCATGATCCGCTGGCTGCCGCGGATGGGTCCGTGTGGTGGACCGGTCAGTGGTCCAGCGTGCTGGGGCGGCTCGACCCGGAGACAGGCGTAATGAAGGAGCATCCTCTGCCGCCAGATTCTGGCCCACATGGCCTCGCTGAGGATGCCATGGGTAACGTCTGGTTCACCGGTATTTCTCAGAACTACATCGGCAAGCTCAATCCGGCGACGGGAGAGGTGACTCAATACCCAGTGTCCAAAGAGGGCGCCCGCGGCCCCCACACACCTATTTTCGATCAAACCGGCACGCTGTGGTTCACCCTTCAATCGGGCATGGTGGGTAGGTTGGTTCCCGAGACTGGCGCAATGACGATAGTTTCGACACCTAGCGACAACACCTATCCGTATGGCATCGTAGTGAACTCGGTTGGTGTTCCCTGGTATGTCGATTTCCGGGGTAATCGATTGGGAAGCGTTGATCCGAAAACGATGGAGATTCGGGAGTATGCGTTACCGAATCCAGAGGCGCGTCCTCGGCGTATCGCCATCACGCCGGATGACGTTCTGTGGTACTCGGATTATGCGCGCGGTTACTTGGGACGGTTCGATCCGGCGACTGGTGACGTGCAAGAGTGGCCGTCCCCAGGAGGCTCAGAATCCCAACCCTACGGTATCGCCGCGGTGGGTAGCATCGTGTGGTACAGCGAATCGGCAGTGAGACCGAATACGCTCGTACGCTTTGATACCGAAACGGAAAGTTTTCAGACATGGGTAATCCCGTCGGGTGGAGGGGTGGTACGTAACATGATGGCAACGTCGACCGGCGACCTCGTGCTGGCCTGTAGTGGCGTGAATCGCGTTGCCTTGGTCGAGGTCAGCGACAATTGAATACCGATCGGGGGCGATAACATCCAACAGAAACTGAGAAGGAGATCCGAGTGATGAAAACAACTTCGATTCGATGTTCGTTTTTGGCCGT
>DTWD01000176.1 GCA_012963185.1 Acidobacteriota bacterium | reverse complement strand
TGACTCTCATGTCTCAACGGTGGACAACGTTCTTCGCGGCGACAGTGCTGGTGGTGGCGACTGCTGTCGTTGCAGATTACGATGCCGCTCACAAGCATTTGAACGACGCAGCCACCGAAGGCCACGCAAAGGCGTTATTTCATCTTGGCTCTATGTACAAAGACGGGCTTGGCGTTCAGGTAAACAACATAACTGCGCACAAGTGGTTCAATCTTGCCACTGCTCGTTCCGATGGTTCCGATCGGGAGGAAGCTTCAAAAGCGAGACAAAACGTTGAGCTCCAATTAACTGCGGATGAAATTACCGAAGCTCAACGCCTCGCGCGCGAATGGGACGAAGCGCACCCGCGATAGCCCGAACACCCGTCCCCGTTGAAACCCCTGCCGCGTATTGAAGTCCCTACCAGCCACAGATAGCATGGTCTTTCTGTTGTAGCGTCTGTACGAGCCTGAGAGGATGTTGGTATGACTTCGCCTAATTAAGGAGAGGTTAGAGTCCGAGCAAATCGCCAAACTGATAGGGGTGCTTCAACAACGCGCCGGTCAGCGGTTGAGCGCATCGAACCTGAAGCGCCTAACCGGGGTCCCGAAGCACTGGGTTCGCAGGTTGCTGGAGGGCCAAGGCGAAGTGAAGATTTCTGACGGACCGCCTTACGAGTATTGTTGGGTCGACCGGAAAAAATTTGATGAGTTGAGTCGCTTTCGTGGATGCCTTCTCGGCCTCGCGGTTGGTGACGCCGTTGGTGCAACCGTCGAATTTAAACAGCGCGGAAGCTTTTCCCCAATTAGCGACATGATTGGTGGCGGCCCTCACGGGCTCGAGCCTGGTCAATGGACTGACGACACCTCCATGGCTCTCTGCCTAGCGAACAGCTTAGTTGCGCAAGAAGGTTTCGATGAAATTGACCAGATGGATCGCTATTGTCGATGGCGTGACGAAGGTTACATGAGCAGTACGGGAGAATGTTTTGATATCGGGAACACGACGAATTACGCACTGGACTGTTATCAAGCAAACAGTGAGGCAATAGCGAGACCGACCGATCCGGATACGGCAGGGAACGGTTCGATTATGCGGCTTGCTCCAGTACCGATGTTCTTTTACCCGGATCCGGTCTTAGTGGAACGTTTCTCAGCAAAAAGTTCACTTACAACTCACGGCGCCACCGCGTGCGTCGACGCCTGTCGGTTGCTCGGTGTCGTGATACTTACAGCGTTGTCTGGGGCTCCGAAAGACAAAGTCTTGTCGGCTGGAACAGACTTAGAGTTCGACACCGAAGAAATTACCTCGATTTCCACAGAAAACTATCGCACTAAGCGTGAATCAGACATCCGGGGTAGTGGTTATGTAGTCGAAAGTTTGGAGGCGGCCTTGTGGTGTTTTGCTACAACGAAAAGTTTTGAGGTCGCCATTCTCAAGTCGGCAAATCTTGGTGACGACGCTGACACCACTGCTGCGATATGTGGCCAGGTGGCAGGAGCCTACTACGGTGAGTCAGGAATCCCTCAGCGATGGAGAGAGTTGGTTGCGATGCGAGAGGATATCCGTGAACTAGCGAATCGATTACACGCCGAGCGTTTCGGCGG
>DTWD01000175.1 GCA_012963185.1 Acidobacteriota bacterium | reverse complement strand
CCTGCTGATTACAAATCAGCTGCTCTACCGAGCTGAGCTACGCCAGCAAAACGAATTGAGTATCATAACACTAAGAAAAACCTTTTAACAGGAGTAGCCTGATACTTTTCACGTAATCCACAGTCATCGGATCCTAATAAAAAGTTCGTTTTTACTTAAACTAAGTAGTTGTTAGCCCCGTGTCCGTTGCCTTACTGCCTCAAATAAGGCAACCCCCGTAGCCACCGACGCGTTTAGGCTGTCCACTCGTCCCATCATGGGCAACGCAGCCCTCCAGTCACAACGTTCTCGCACCAAACGACGTAAACCTCGTCCCTCAGACCCAACAATGATCGCGGTAGGCTGCCTGAAGTCAATGTCGTAAATTGAGTGGTCAGAATCCACATCAAGTCCAACCGTCCAAATTCCCGCAGCCTTAAGTTCCCCAAGAGCCCGAGCGAGATTAACCACTGAGGACAACCGCAGATGAGCTAGCGCTCCTGCTGAGGCCCTAACGGCCGCAGCACTCAACGGCGCAGCCCGGCGTGTCTGAACTATCAGCCCTGCTGCACCTGCTGCTTCTGCCACTCGGGCAATCGCACCAAAGTTGTGCGGATCTTCGATCCCATCCAATGCAACGATGAGCGGCAAGTCCGAACTCTGAACTAAATCACTAATGGTTGACATGACGTGTGGGCTAAGTGACGCCACAACTCCCTGATGGCGTTGCCCACCTGCCACGCGATCAAGCTCTTTTTCACTAAGCTGCGTGACCGGTATTCGCTGCAACTTAGCGAGTCGAACAATCTCACTCAAACCATCATGACGCTTATCTCTAATGGATAATGCTTTCACTCGACCGGCGTGGAGGGATTCAACGACAGCATTAAAACCACAAATTTTCATCGTTGAACCACAGTTGCTACCGCATGAACAACTATCGCTTCACCCCGCCCAACCGAGTCCATACCCTCCGCAGTTTTTCCTTTGATAGACACCAAACCTGTAGCGACACCAAGTGTTTTAGAAAGCCGATCTGCCATAGCCTGAACATGAGGTCCGATGCGAGGTTGTTCCGCAATTACGACGACGTCAACATTGCCAACACAAAATCCAAGACCTGAAACAACGTCTACCGCTTTGCGTAACAGCTCGATGCTAGACACATCCCTCCATTGAGGGTCAGTATCCGGAAAATGCTGTCCGATGTCACCCGCGGCAACCGCTCCAAGCACAGCGTCGGTAACCGCATGACACACTGCATCAGCATCAGAATGCCCATCAAGACCGCACTTGTGAGGAATTTCAATGCCCCCAAGTACCAAGCGCCGACCGGCCACCATTCGATGGGAGTCATAACCAAGACCTACGCGTGTCCGCGGCACGTCGCCAAACAAATCACTGCGGATCCGGTCACGTGCACGTTGAAGGTCATCCGGAGTAGTAACTTTGAAATTTTCCATGTCTCCTTCTACGAGACGAACAGCGTGGCCGTTCCGCTCTACCAACACCGCCTCATCTGTCGCCTTAACACCACTACGGCCTAATTCGACGGCATCTCTCAGAACATCAAGTGCAAACCCCTGCGGCGTTTGCGCAAGGTAAATCTGATCCCGAGGCAAAGTGGCTTCCACAAATCGAACCCCTTCAGTGTCGATAACATCGGCCTTCTTTACTGTATCAATCACTCGGATCGCGGGCACAACGGCCCCTGCTTCGATTGTTGCATCGATAACTTTTTCGATAAGTGAAACCGTGCAAAAGGGTCTAGCAGCGTCGTGAACAAGTACGACATCAGCGTCTTTACAAACATTGTCGACCCCCAGTGCCACAGAATCTTGACGACGAGAACCACCGCTCACCAAACGTAGCGGCGTATCAATTTGAATACGCACCGCCGATTCTCTCTCTGTAACCGTTTCTGGTAACACAATTACTATTTCATCGACCCTTCGACATTCGTCGAACGATTTAATAGCCATACTAAGGAGTGTCTCGCCACCAAGATCCTGTAGTTGTTTTGGCGCATCGCCACCTACTCGTGTACCTTGACCACCCGCGGCAATCACTACACTTACTCGCATAATCAATTCAACTTTCCGCGCTCAAAGAAGGCAGCCCTAAATGACCAGCACGAACCGGTGGGAGCAATGTCTACACAACGAACTGTCGCCACATCACCAATCATGTTCATGAACACAACACGACTATTAGCCTGCCGCCTTGACGATTGAATCAGCTGCACGCCTAGTAACACCATCATGTAAGCAAACAGTATCTGTGATGATTTCGTGCACACGTGCGGAAAACCCGCGAGCATCGCTCCGGCCAAGTCCTACTGTCGACAGTGGCTGATGAACTACTAATTCGACGTTTCCCGGACAGGTCATTAGCCTTCCTTTTTGCATCACATGCCTACTACCGATTACAGCGACCGGAACAACCGGGAGATTAGCTTTTATCGCCAGTGAAAAAATTCCGGACTTGAATCGAAGCACCCCGCCATCAATACTTCGCGTTCCCTCTGGAAACAAAATAAGCGAGTGGCCTCGCCCCATAAGACTGGCAATACTCGCCAACGTCGCTCGACCGGCTGTGGCACGATCGATCAACAAATGGCCAGTGAACTGGAGGTGCCAACCAAGCACAGGGAACGCTCGTAGCGACGACTTAGCCAAGATACGTAATTGAAATGGAATCGAAGCGATAAGTATCGGAAAGTCGTAGATGCTCTGATGATTGGACACAAATACATAGGGTTGCTTTGGATCAAGCTGGTCCAAACCTTTTACCTGGACGCTCACGCTGGTCGTTGCCAAAATCAACCATGACCAAGCTTGTGCGCACTTATGAGCAAAGTTGCCTCGTCGGTCAACCAACATTGATGCTAGCGACACGGAACCAAGCACAATCGTGTAAACCGCTATAGTCGGGATTAACCAGAAAACCGTGCGCCACCAGTGAAACGGAGGAATCCTCACTCGAACAATTCCTCCAACGCCTGACCAGCCGTGGCAACACCAATAAGCTCACACTCCGGATGTTTTTCCGCACTGTTTGCCTCAGGCACCACGCATCGCGAAAATCCCAGTTGTACGGCTTCCTTAATACGAAGACCTGCGTGGGGTGTCCCTCTAACCTCACCACCAAGCCCCACTTCGCCAAAAACTGCCGTCTCGGGCCGAACAGCGCGATCGCGAAAACTCGATACCACCGCAGCCATGACCGCGAGGTCCGCTGCTGGTTCATGGATCGCCAAGCCGCCGGCAGCGTTGACGAACACATCTTCTCCAGCCAAATTTAACCCGGCCCGTTTTTCGAGCACAGCAAGAAGTAAAGACAGTCGCTGCTGATCAATCCCACTCGTCATCCGCCTAGACGTCCCATAGACTCCACTGGTAACCAGCGCCTGTATTTCAACAAGAATGGGACGCGAACCCTCAATAGAGGAGAGAACAACCGAACCAGGCACGTTGGCAGTTCGGTCCGACAGAAAGAGACGCGAAGGATTAGGCACCGGCTTTAATCCTGAACCAGTCATCTCAAAAACGCCGAGTTCGCTAACTGCTCCAAATCTGTTCTTGATCGCTCGCACGAGGCGATGCGAGTGATGGCGTTCGCCTTCAAAATAGAGAACAGTATCCACAACATGCTCTAAAACTTTCGGTCCAGCCAAGCCACCATCCTTAGTTACATGACCCACAAGGAATATCGGCAAATTCTTCCGTTTTGCCATAAAAAGAAGGTGGGTTGCTGCCTCACGAACTTGACCAATACTCCCAGGTGCGGCCTGCATATGTGACGAAAATACCGTCTGAATTGAATCAACGATAAGCAACGAAGGGTTAAGGCGATTTACTTGTTCAATGATTTTTTCAACGCAAGTTTCGGCAAACAAATATAGATCTGGGGCAGCTATGCCAAGACGCTGTCCTCGGTCCTTCACCTGGTGCTCGGACTCCTCACCAGACGCATAAAGAACCGTGCCGACAGTAGACGCAATTTGTCCTGCCGCTTGAAGCAATAGAGTCGACTTTCCAATGCCTGGCTCGCCACCGATCAACACCACCGAACCCGGTACAATCCCACCTCCAAGCACTCGATCAAACTCGTCAATCCCACTCGGGAGGCGCGCCGTCGTCACCATATCCACATCGGAGTACAAACTAGCCTTATTTGAACCGCTTGCAAGTCCATACCGATTGAATTCAGACGTCGGGTTCTGCGGTTGAATTTGCTCTTCAACGAGTGAGTTCCAAGTGCCGCAATCCGCGCACCTTCCAACCCATTTAGGCGAATGCGATCCGCACGATTGGCAGACGAACGCCGAGCGTGGTGCTTTTACCTTTGGCATGAATAGAATGCTACGGGTTTACCGTTTCCCGGCTATACGTACGCTGAATCCGAGAACCAATTCGACAAAGAATTTCATGCGGAATCGTCCCGACGGACGCCGCGATTTCACGTGCATCGATACGATCGTCTCCTTGCTCACCAAGGACTACAACATCATCGCCGGGATGTGCCGAAATATCGGTCACATCAATCGTGGTCGAATCCATCGACACCGTTATAATGGGTGCACGCCGCCCCCTAACTAATACCGAGCCTCTCGCTCCAAGTCTAAGATCCATCCCATCCGCATACCCAGCAGGAATCACGGCAACTCTCATCGGACGATTTGCAACAAATCGCGCACCGTATCCAGCGGTTTCACCACGGCGCATTCCTTTTTCGGCAACCACACGGGTACGCAAAGACATCACAGCGCGAAGTTCCATCCCTAATGGTGTCTCAAATGGCGAAGGTACCACACCATAGAGCAACAAACCTGGGCGAACTGCGTCGTACCACGTGGAGTGATCTCGAATCAGTGCAGCGCTGTTTGCTGCGTGCCAGCATACATTTTCAATGTTGAGATCCGAGGCATCGGAACGAATTTTCTCAAACCGAGTCTGTTGTATTCCAAACAACGGCTCTTTTTCCTGCTCCGCAGTTGCAAAATGTGTATACACAGATTCAATAGCAATATGATCTGAGGCCGTCACCTGTGGAAGGGTCTTCAATAGATTGTCATACCGAAACCCAAATCGATTCATCCCTGTATCAATTTTGACATGAACAGCGATGCGGACACCTCTTAGAGTCGCAGCTCGTTCAAGAGCTTCTGCCGCAGAAGGTGAAGATACTGTAGGCGTTAAACGGTAATCAAAGACACCTTCAAGGTCACTCACACTAAGCGCACCAAACACCAGGATTGGAGCAGTAACACCGGCTCGTCGCAACTCCACACCTTCTTCGATATCAGCACAAGCAAGAATAAGTGAGGTGTTCAAACCGTCAGCCGCTACCTTCTCGAGTGCGCGCGCGACCGGGACAGAACCATGTCCATATGCATTCGCTTTAACAACGGCAATTATGCGAGGGGGAGCTGCTGCTTCATGGGCCGCCAGATGGCGTCCAATTGCCACGTAGTTAGCAGTCAGGCCGTCAAGATCGACGACCGCATAAGTCGGTCGAACCACCGGTCTCCAGACGTTCCGCTATTGGTAATCCTGCTGCACCAGACTCTCAAAACGTGTCTGCTGCTTCAAGAAAGCTAGTTTGACTAGCCCAGTAGGACCATTGCGCTGCTTGCCCACAATAATTTCTGCTGTATTCTGGTTTTCCGGCGTTTCTTTGTACATATCTTCTCGGAAAATAAACATAACAACGTCCGCGTCTTGCTCTAACGCACCTGACTCGCGAAGATCCGACAGTTGCGGACGATGGTCAGAACGCGCCTCGGGCGCGCGGCTCAATTGCGACAACGCTATTACAGGAACATCTATCTCTTTCGCCAAATTCTTAAGCGCTCGGGAAATACTCGCCAATTCTTGCGTCCTATTCTCAAATCGGCCACGCCCCTGCATAAGCTGAAGGTAATCGACAATGACTAGATCGAGTCCACGCTCAGCCTTCAATCGACGAGACTTCGCACGCATTTCAAGAACTCCGAGCCCAGGAGAATCATCGATAAATACATTGGCATCTGACAACTTCCCCATCGCCTCGGACAACTTACCGTAATCTGCGTCACTTAACATTCCTGTACGAAAGCGTGTGTTGTCGATTTGAGCCTCACTAGTCAACAGTCGAAGAAATAATTGTTCTTTGGACATTTCGAGGCTGAAAATTCCAACATTTCGGTCAGTTTTTGTTCCGACGTGATGCGCAATATTTAAAGCAAATGCGGTTTTACCCATTGACGGTCGAGCCGCAATGATCACTAGGTCTTGCGGTTGCAAACCGGATGTCATCTCATCAATATCTGCAAATCCTGTTGGCACACCGGTAACAACATTCCTTTGCTCTTGGAGTTTCTCAATCGTCGAAAACCCGTCCTGTACCAACTCACTCAACGGCACAAACCCGGTATGAATCTTGTCTTCGGCTATCGAAAAAATTTCGTGCTCAGCACGATCAAGCACAGCGTCGGCGTCATCTTCAGCAGAATAGGCTGACGCTGCGATCTTGTTAGCTGAATAGATAAGGTTCCGAAGCGTGGCCTTCTCTTTAACGATACGAGCGTAATGCTCAACATTCGTCGAGCGTGGCACTCCATCCGCAAGCGAGGAAATATAGGCAGGACCTCCTACTTCAGCAAGATCACCGGACCGAGTTAGTTCATCTTTAAGAGTGACGAAGTCGATAGCTTGTTGTCGCTCATTCAGATCGACCATCTTATCGAAGACGCGGCGATGAGCCTCTCGAAAAAAATCGTCAGCGTCAACCAATTCGGCGGCGACGTTGAAAGCATCGTTATGGATAAGAATCGCGCCCAGTACGCACCGTTCCGCTTCAAGGTTGTGTGGAAGCGTTTTTTCAGAAGGAACAGTGACTTGCTGGACCATATCGCGACTCATACCCCTCTATAACTGCACCCCTCTCAAGGGTTGACGCGACCTACTCTACTCTGATG
>DTWD01000174.1 GCA_012963185.1 Acidobacteriota bacterium | reverse complement strand
TATTCTGATACACCCAAGGGGAAGGATCCTGACTCTCACAGTCCGACACTTCGAACGTACCATAAATCTCTCTAGAGCAAACTTTTGCCAAACGGAGCGAATTTTGATTTAAACGATAATTCGCCAAAGGTTCTTCATCATAAATCAGAATTAGGGGAGTTTTTTTATCTAGTGACTCTATAGGACATATAGCAGAGTGAAAAAGACTGCACATATTGTTGACCAAATTCCGTCTGACGAAATCGATTCATTCTTTTCTCTTTGTAGCACGATTGGTGGATACATCATCTTCCCGGCAAAAAAAATCGACAACAAAATGACGACTAATGTGTCTCGTGGTCTTAACCCAAGTATAAAAGACAGGTTTGATCTAACTTTAGAATGTATACGACGCTTTTATCTAAATGAGAACAGCCCTTTAAGTCATACATTGCGGAGATATTCTCTATTTTTTAGTCTCTTTCAGATTTTAAAGGGTATGTAGACTTCTTCCTTCTGCAAGATTTGTTTGAAGAAAACTACTTGGCAATTAAATTTTGTCTCCCTTTTAATGGTTTTGATTATCCGCCATTGCCAAACAATGCCGAAGAATATCAGTCATACAAAAACAAAATGATGGATTTTGTGAGAGCAAGGAATCAAAGAGTCAATAAATTCAATGACCAACGACTGCTGGCTTGCAGTTAAAACGTCGCTGGTGTCTCACCGCTGGGCACCCGGTGCCCTGCCGCACGCGTAAGCTTCCGACGAACGACGCGAACTAAGAACAATCCTGATAGCACAGCTGCATAAACGAGCGGCTCACTAGTCTCGAGCTTGACCAACCACAAAAAATGAACAACGCCAGCAACCGCTGCAACATAGATTAACCGGTGCAGGACCGACCACCGCTTCCCTAACCGACGGATCCACCCCTGCGTCGATGTGACAGCGAGAGGCAACATCAGGACAAAGCCGAGAAAGCCTGCGGTCACGTACTTACGCTCTATGACGTCGTCGGCAATCGAGCGGATATCGAAAAAGTGGTCAAAGACGATATAGGTCGAAAAATGTAAGCTGGCGTACCAAAACGTAAAGAGGCCCAACATCCGCCGATAGCGGATCACTTCATTCCAGCCGCTCAACCATCGAAAGGGAGTAACCGCGAGAGTTAGCAGTACAAAACGCAGAGACCAGTCACCAGTCCGATGGGTGATATCCTCAATCGGGTTAACACTCAAACCACCGGTTACTGAATCCCAAACAAGCACAAGGGCCGGTACAAGACAAAGACAGAAGACCAGTGTCTTTGCAGATCGCATGAACTGGCCTAACCAAGAAGCATCTAATAGTGCTCCGCTAAATCCATTCCGTCATACATACTGGCAACCTGATATCCATATCCATTGAACATCTCAGTTCGTTGACGGAAGAATTCTCCAATCCGACGCTCACTTGCCTGTGACCAACGCGGATGGTCAACTTCTGGATTAACGTTCGCGTAGAAACCATATTCATTAGGAATCGCGATATTCCAAGTGTTCCGTGGTTCTTCTTCGACAAATTCAATTTTCACGATGGACTTAATACTCTTAAATCCATACTTCCAGGGAACAACGAGTCGAATAGGCGCGCCATTCTGATTTAGAAGTGTCTTGCCGTAAAGCCCAACAGCCAGAATAGCCAATGGGTTCATGGCTTCATCCATCCGCAGTCCCTCGACGTATGGATATTGCAGGTTGCGTGCACGTTGGCCACGAAACTCTGCCGGGCGAACCAATGTCTCAAACTTTACGAACTTCGCTCGCGATGTCGGTTCAAACCGCTTGAGCAGGTCCCCCAATGGGAACCCAACCCACGGTACGACCATGGACCACGCCTCGACACACCGTAAACGGTAAATACGCTCCTCAAGCGGATGTGGCGCAAGAATGTCTTCAAGCGTGTAATTTGCCGCTGGCTTGTTCATGTGGCCTTCGACCCGCACTGACCACGGTTCGATATTAAGCTCATCGGCATAACGCTTCGGGTCTTCCTTCTGGAGTCCGAATTCATAAAAATTGTTGTAACTCGTGATTTCGTCGTAACTATTCGGGGCATCGGCCGTACTAAACTGGCTCTGTTTGAGGTCGGTCAAGTCGCTCTGCGGAGCCGCCAAAAGATCACCGGCAGTTCCTCCAAACGTCGCAGTCCCTGCAATACCAAGTGCCGCCCCTGACGCCGCGCGGATAAACGACCGCCGATTCCAGTACAGGTTCTCTGGCGTAATTTGAGAAGAGAGGATATCTGGGGCCTGTTTAATCAACATACGTTATTCCTCATGCTTAATCGGGGCTAACGTCGCATCGTTCAGCACCCGGTTACAGTCCTACTGTCCCCTGATCGTCGTCTTGGAATGCGTGGTTGTCAATACCCCTCTCGAACAACCTTTGTGGACGCTCTGCGAAACCAATAACCCAACCCCACACTCGCCGCAACACAACTATATTCAAATACCTCGACCCACATGGGCAAGTTCCAGCCTGTCCCAGCCGATTCAGACGCCCAAACGGCATACGTCGAGATAGACGTCACGGTCCATATCGTTAGTGGAAAAGTAGCGGCAACGGTGAGAAACGGTGTAAGCCAAACCAAGTACCACGGATAGATTGCCGGCATCAGGAAAATCGTAACGGCAATCGGCCAGGCCCACGCACACGGATCATCACGCCGCATAGTCCGTCTAGAAAATTCTGCGACAACTAGACCTACACACAACGAGGCGACAACAATGACAGGAATGCCAAAAAGAGGTTCCAGCCATCGAAAAAAAGGTGCATTAAATCGCCATTGCGACAAATACGTTCCTAGCGAACCGGTGGGCATCTTTCCGTCATGTATAAACGGCAAATACAGCAGGATGAGAACAATC
>DTWD01000173.1 GCA_012963185.1 Acidobacteriota bacterium | reverse complement strand
TGTGTTAGGCACGCCGCCAGCGTTGATTCTGAGCCAGGATCAAACTCTCAAGTTGAATACATTAGCCTCCGGGTCCCCAAGGGGGCCCTTCGGACAACTAGTTCAACACGAGAGCCTTTCGGCTCTTGCGTTGTATCACGAATTTAGTGTCAGGCTGATACTCGACGTGTTTCCACGTCTTTTGTCCTATCTAGTTTTCAAAGAACCTAGGCACGAGTGGGGTCTTCCTGCCCGCGGAACCCCTAAAGACAGCACTACTTGCAAGCACCGTTCTTAGGGGAACCCGATAAGGCTATAGATGTCTGGTGGCCGTGTCAATCGTTTCAGCCAAATCACTTGTGTTCTGAACAGTAATGCTCAGTCCTTACAAAGCTTAATTCGGAGCGCCCGCTTTCCTACTTGAAGCACAAATGACGGCTGGTCTGCTGCTATTGTGTGAAAGCGGTCCTCAACACGCATGCCATCGATCTTGACACCGCCCTGCGAAAGCAACCTCGTAGCCGCACTCCCAGATTTCGCCATTCCAGCGGCAACCATGAGCGCCGTCAACCGCTGCCCTTCTTCCGACACACGCCCAGTCCACTCTTCTACGGCCTCCGGCACTTCCTTCCGAGAAAACCGACGCTCAAACTCCTCTGACGCCCCCTGGGCCTCCTGGACTGAATGGAAATCAGCCACAATATGCATCGCCAAATCGATCTTCGCCTGCTTCGGATGGAGCGTCCCCGAGACAACTCTCTGCTTCAGCGTATCAATGTCCGCCAGCGAAAGGTCTGTAAGCAACTTGTAGTAATCCCACATCAAGTCATCAGAGACCGACATTAACTTGCCAAACATCTCGCCGGGCGGCTCATTGATACCAACATAGTTACCAGCTGACTTTGACATCTTCTCCGTCCCATCGAGACCGACCAACAACGGTGTCGTTAAAACGATTTGCGATGGCACTTCGTAGGACGGCATAATGTCTCGCCCGACATTTAAGTTAAACAACTGGTCCGTCCCACCAAGCTCGACATCGGCACGCAGGTAGACAGAGTCATACGCTTGGGCGAGGGGATAAAGAAACTCATGAATCGCAATCGGCTGGCCAGTTTCATAGCGTTTCCGGAAATCTCGTCGTTCGAGCATCTGCGCTACGTTGTACCGCGCGGCAAGACGAATCCAACCCTCGCTGCCAAGACTGCTTAACCAACTGCTATTGAAGTCAATAACGGTTTTGTCCGGGTCAAGCAGTTTGAAAACCTGTTTCTTATACGTCTCCGCATTCTGCTCAATTTCTGCACGACTCAATGCCGGACGAGTTTTCGAGCGCCCGGTCGGATCACCGATAAGTCCCGTAAAGTCACCGATCAAAAAAATCACACGATGACCCAATTCCTGAAAGTGCTTCATCTTCCGAATAAGCACCGTGTGCCCTAAATGCAGATCAGGAGCCGTGGGATCAAATCCAACCTTCACAGTCAACGGCTGACCGGACTCCGCGGATTGTTCAAGCCGCTTGCGAAGGTCTGCCTCACGAACAACATCTACGCAACCCTTTGTCAGATATGCAACCTGTTCATCTATCGTCATACTTGCCGTCATTTCTACGCTTGCCATGATACCTGCCACACGGGCACGGCGAAAGATGCCCCCTACAGTGTTACCGGGCCGATCAGAATATTCGAAGAACAGGGACCAACAGACCGGCCAAATTCAGAAAATAAACCGTCGTCCCTCAATCCGCCACTGACCATCAAGCATCGTTTTGATTGCCTCAGGATAAATACGATGCTCCTCTGTCAATATGCGAGAGGCGACCGTTTCAGCAGAATCACCTTCGTTAATCGGGACAACGGCTTGGCAGACGATCGGTCCATTATCCAGTTCTGCAGTCACAATATGTACCGTAGCGCCAGCCACTTTGACTCCATAGCGCCAAGCTTGCTCCTGGGCGTCAAGCCCTACAAATGCCGGAAGTAGCGACGGATGAATATTCAGAATAGCGTTGGGAAACACCATGATAAATGCGGGGCTCAAAAGACGCATAAAGCCAGCCAGGCAAACAAGCCCCACGTCCCTCTCCCGCAATTCATCAACAACCGCGAGGTCAAACGTCTCTCGCGACGAATAATCCTGGTGCAAAAGTACAACGGTCTTAATCCCCGCCTGCCGTGCTCGCGCTAACCCTGGAGCATCTTTCTTGTCTGAAACGACAACGGCAATCTCTGCCTCAAGCTGCCCGTTGTCAATGGCATTAATAATCGATTGGAGGTTACTACCGCGACCAGAAATAAGCACGCCAAGTCTACGGTTCATAGCGATCCCAAAACGAAGCTACTCCACCGGCTTAAGGAACTCGACATCAGCATATGTCACCGCAGACTCCCCTTCACGAATTTCACCAATCAGGCCCGCGCCGACCTCACCAGACGAAATGAGCTTTGTCAACACATCATCTAGATCGGCACGACTACAGACAATTACCAACCCGATACCCATATTAAAAGTGCGGTACATATCGTCGACTGGCACATCGCCTTGCTTGCGCAAAAACTCAAATACGGGGGGCACTGGCCATGACCGCGCATCGATAACGGCGTTACAGCCGTCTGGCAAAATCCGCGGAACGTTATCTGTCAACCCACCGCCGGTGATATGTGCAATTCCCTTCACATACCCTGTATCAATCGTCGGCCGCACGGCAGCCTGATACGAACAATGAGGCCGAAGCAATTCTTCTCCAACGGAACATCCCAATTCATCGACTTCTTGGTCTAGCCCTAATTCCAATTCGTCAAACAGGATCCGCCGCGCTAATGAATAACCATTTGTGTGAAGTCCAGTCGAAGGAAGACCAATTAACACATCACCCGGCACAATCGTATGACCGTCGATGATGCGCGCTCGATCAACAAGCCCCACAATGAAACCCGCGAGATCATACTCACCGTCCTGATAAAAACCCGGCATCTCAGCCGTTTCTCCACCAAGCAACGCGCAACCATTCTCCCTGCATCCCCGCGCAATGCCTTCTACAACTTCAGCCGATATCTGAGGTGACAATCGACCGGTCGCAAGGTAATCCAAAAAAAATATCGGACGCGCCCCCTGCACAAGGATGTCGTTGACGCAATGATTTACCAAATCAAGTCCAACGGTCTTATGTTTCCCCGCATCAAACGCGACTTTGAGTTTTGTACCCACACCATCTGCACTCGCGACAAGTACCGGCTCTTTCATCTCTCCGAGTTCCGGACGGAACAGCCCACCAAAAGCACCTATATCACTTAGCACGCCATCGGTGAAGGTGCTTTTGGCCAGCCGCTTTACTCGTTCTACGACTTCTGTACCGGCATCGATATCAACGCCCGAACTCTTGTAATCCATAGATGATTTATCTCTAGAACTCGAGTACTTCCATCGCAGCCTCTGCCACAGACCGAGTTACAGGAGTTTCCGTTTCATCCCAGAACTTATTGCGCAACAGAATGTAGAAACGCTCCTCTGCCATATCCTCATCAAGCATATCGAAGGCATCGCGGAGCAACAGAAGTGATGCCCGGAGGTCATTCCGACCCGCAAGCGCCAAGAACACACGTGCGGGGTTCCTGAGCGCAACTGCACCAACTGCAAGTGCAATCGGAGCCCGAGCCGGATCAGCTGCTTCGACTCCAGCATCAATTAAGGCACGGAGCGCAATCGTTGAGCCTTTGCGACCCGCCATTGACACTGCGGCAGCCGCCGTCGACGCCGCACGTAGCAACGACAGATCATCGCCATCGGCGGTCAGACCGTACCGCAAAGCCTCGACAACATACTGAATCTGGTTCTCGTAGTCAGTATCGAGGAGACATGCTGCAGCTGACACGATTGGAAGCAGCTCTGAATTCTTTGAATCGACTGCCGCTGCATCTATTTGTGCTGCTGCAACCACCTGTAGCGCCCGCTTGTCACCGATCTTACCGAGCGCTAGTAAAGCATCGTCCCGAAGAGGTCCTTCTTCAGAGGCGATCTTTATAAGCCGGTCAACCGCATACATTGCTCGATAATCCCCGAGCGCCTCGATCACGCCACCACGAAAATAACCTTCTCCCCTATCAATATCTTTTAAAAGACGGTCGCGAACCGACGCATTGTCATGGTGTGCCGCAAGAGCTCGCACCAGCGCAGGCCGCACAAATTCTGATGTCTCACTGTCCAACGCGCTCAATAATCTTGGCGCAAGGTTCGCGTCCGTATCATGTTCAAAGTATTCGTACGCGGCTGCCCGAACACGGTCATTCGGTGAATCCAGGACCGTTTTAAAAAACTCTCGAGCGGCAGACCCCCCAAACCCCGCAAGCAGAACAGCGGCTCGAAACTGCACATAACTGTCCTCGTGTGACTGCGCTGCCATGACCAGTGCGGGAACAACGGATCCTGCATCCGTTCTCCGTAGGACCCGAGAAGCTTCTGCCCGCACCGAATAATCAAAATCACCCAAGGAAGGAATTACCTCGCTAATCTCGGCGGCCCCGTCGAAAGAAGCGAGTTGTGCACCAAGTGCACCCAGCGAGACGGACGACAACATACCCGCAACAACGATTACCACGTGGCAGATGCGAATCACGAGTCGCCTGAACCCTCTATACTGTTTGCCATCTTGAGGACCATTTGCCGATAGGCCTCGGTGTCATGCGGCGGTTCAACCGGGTAATTCTTGGTGTAGCAGGCGGTGCAATAATTCGGATGGCTATCACCAACTGCCTCCAGTAGGCCGTCCATACTGAGATACTCGAGTGTGTCAGCTCCCATATAATCGCGAATCTCCTCAACGCTGTGCTTGGCCGCAATCAATTCATCACGATGAGGAGTATCAATGCCGTAGTAACAGGGCGACACGGTCGGTGGACAACTGATCCGCATGTGAACCTCGCGTGCACCAGCCGCTTTAATCATCGAAACGATTTTTTTACTTGTGGTACCACGAACGATGGAGTCGTCAACGAGTACTACTCGTTTGCCCTCGAGAATACTTCGAACAGTATTCAACTTGACCTTTACTTTCAGACCTCGCACCGATTGGTGAGGCTGTATAAACGTGCGCCCGACATAATGATTCCGGATTAACCCCATTTTCAGAGGCACACCACTGCTCTCCGCATACCCCAGCGCCGCGCACATCCCTGAGTCGGGAATTGGAACCACCGCATCCGCCTCAACGCCTGATTCGTTGGCAAGGATGCGCCCCAGATTAGTGCGGACCTCATTCACGCTTTTCCCGAACACGTAACTATCTGGACGAGCAAAATACACGTGCTCAAAAATACAATGAGCCGACGGTGTGGGTGCAAACGGCATGTACGACCGTAAACCGGAAGGTCCGATAACAAGGACCTCACCCGGTTCAACCTCGCGCACATACTCGGCTCCTATCAAGTCCATCGCACACGTTTCAGAACACACTACATAGGTATCGCCAATCCGTCCGAGTGCTAACGGACGGAAGCCGTGTGGATCACGAACCGCAATTAAATTTTCCGGCGTGAGCATGACGAGCGAAAACGCCCCACTAACCTGGGAAACTGATTCCACGATCGCGTCCTCGACCGTTTCCGCAACCGATTTTGCATAGAGGTGAAGAATTACTTCGGTGTCACTGTTCGTTTGAAAGATCGATCCCTCACGTACTAACTGCTCTCGAAGTTCACCGGCATTAACAAGATTGCCGTTGTGACCGAGCGCTATCTGGCCATGTGCACAATCAATCAAGATTGGCTGGGCATTTACGATACGACTGTCGCCGAACGTTGAATACCTGACGTGGCCGATCGCCGAGCGACCCGGCAACTCAGACAACATCCGGTCATTAAAGGCGTCGCCGACATAGCCCATCGCACGACGAAGCGTCAGCTTTCCATCATTGGCCGTCGCAATACCAGCACTCTCTTGCCCTCGATGCTGCAACGCGTACAACCCAAGATAGGTCAGAGACGCAGCATCGTCGTGACCATAGATACCAAAAACGCCACATTCGTCTTTAAACTTGTCGGAACGATCGATATATGTGTGTGTAGTCACTGTTCAATTCAAAAGTTTTAGTGTTACGCAGCAGAATCTTCAAAGTATCGTGATAAGCCAGTCGACCATGCCTGCGCCACTTCATCCAGAGGCGCATCAATCACATCCTTACCACCGATCGCAATCC
>DTWD01000172.1 GCA_012963185.1 Acidobacteriota bacterium | reverse complement strand
TTCCTGATGTTGTCGCATTATGCGGTGCACACACCGCTTCAGGGTAAACCGAATAAGGTTGCTCGTTATCAGAAAGTCGCCGAGGCGAAGCGCCAGGGCAAGCCGGCGTATGCCGCGATGGTCGAGAGTGTGGATGACAGTGTCGGGAAGGTGATGAACACTTTGGGTGAGTTGGGACTGGATAAGGATACACTAGTCATCTTCACCAGTGACAATGGAGGGTTTGCCCGTGCCACGAACAATGCGCCACTGCGCGCCAACAAGGGATCGAATTACGAGGGAGGCCTCCGGGTGCCAGTGATCATCAAATGGCCTGGTCGTACCAAGCCGGGTTCGGGTTCGAGAGAGCCGGTGATCAGCACAGATTTTTACCCAACGATTTTAGCTGCGACGGGTCATAACTTACGTCCGCACCAACATGTGGACGGGGAGGATTTGACGCCGTTGTTGACCGGTAAGGGAAGCCTGAATCGTGATGCCCTCTTTTGGCATTATCCGCATTACAACCGTCACCCGCAAAACTTTCCGTCGGGGGTAATTCGTGCTGGCGACTGGAAACTGATTGAAGCATACGAGACCGGAAAACTTTCACTCTACAATCTCGTGGACGATATCGGCGAGACGAACGACTTGTCGGAAAAACAGCCGAAAAAAACGGAGGAACTGCTCGCCAAACTCAAGGCGTGGCAGGACAAGGTGGGTGCCGACCCCATGCGACCGAATCCTGAATACGAGGGGCTAAGACCATGATGCAGCGACTCGGTCAAGCGTTCGTGGCATTCCTGCTGTTTGCTAGCTTTTCAGTGCCTGGGTTGTCAGTGGCGGATCGACCCAATGTGCTGTTTCTCGCTGTGGACGACATGAAGGATTGGGTCAATTGCCTCGGTGGTTACGAGGGGACAGTGCACACTCCCAACATCGATCGCTTGGCCAAGCGCGGCATACTGTTCACCAACGCCCATTGTCCATCTCCGAAATGCGCTCCATCCCGAGCGGCGATCATGACAGGCCTGCGTCCATCGTCGACCGGTCTCTACGACAACAACCACTGGTGGTATCCGAACTGGCCGGAGGTCGTCACGCTGCCGGTTCATTTTCGAAAACATGGTTATCAAGTCGTTGGGGCGGGAAAGATTTTTCATCACACCGCGGGCAATAATCCGCCCAACCAATGGGACTACTTTGAACGGTTTTTGTTCCGGAACGACCCGTGGTTTCGCGGATCAAAATTAAACTACCCTTGGTCGAGGCACACGCCCTATCCAAGGGGATTGCCGTTTGGTGGGGTTCTCGGATTGGCGACGCTGTCACTCGAAAGCCGCATGGTGCTTCCCAACATGATGGCTGAATTTGGTGCAAAAAACGCCTATCTACCGCCCGATGCAGCTGTCTTCGATTGGTTGGCAACCGGTCTGTCTCGGCGCACTGGCCGGCCGCGAGAGGCGTGCGCCGAAGAAGTCGAGGGTGGAGCGCTTTACCCAGATGAAGACGCACCGTACGTGAACGAGATTGCCATTGACATGGCGGCTGTCGAAGTGCAGGTGGCCTGCCCACACCAGGTGGACAACGTGCAGCCGATATCCGCCTTCGCCGGGCGACGAGTGCATCAGGCCTTTATTGGCACCTGCACGAATGGTCGCCTGGAGGATATAGCTGCTGCCGCCGAGGTCGTGCGGGGAAAACGCGTGGCCGCCGGAACGCGTCTGCTTGTGGTGCCGGCCTCCAGCGAGGTGCTGCTGGCTGCGACGAAGCGCGGCTATGTGACGACGCTGCTGGAAGCCGGAGCAGTTATTGGGCCACCCGGCTGCGGGCCGTGCATGGGCAATCACATGGGCGTGCTCGCCCCCGGAGAAGTGTGCATCTCCTCTGCTAACCGCAACTTCCGTGGTC
>DTWD01000171.1 GCA_012963185.1 Acidobacteriota bacterium | reverse complement strand
TTCGCACGTTTAGTCCGACGCTGCCGGCTGAGTTTCGTGACGTCTTCGATGAAGACAAATATGCCCAGGCGAGACACTACAACCAAACGCAGACATACTTCGGGTTTATTCACAGCAGCGTTGATCTCATTATCTTGCTGACATTCTGGTTTTTCGGGGGCTTTGAATGGCTCGACCAGGTTGTCCGAACTGCTGGTTATGGACCGCTGGTAAGCGGCCTGGTGTACATCGGGTCACTTACGCTCGCCTCATCCCTACTGGGTCTACCATTCCGGCTGTACTCCACATTTGTCATTGAGGCACGCTTTGGGTTTAACCGCACGACGGTAGGAACATTTGCGAGTGACCTTCTTAAAGGCCTTGTGCTCGGCGTCGTGCTCGGTGGTCTGTTGTTAGCCGTCGTCCTGCTGTTCTTTGAATGGGCAGGCCCGCTCGCCTGGCTTTGGTGCTGGTTAGCTGCGACGGCCTTCATGCTCGCGATTCAATTCGTCGCACCCACGTGGATCATGCCGATCTTTAACAAATTCACAGCACTTGAAGACGGGGAATTGCATGACGCCATCGTCAATTACACGCGATCCGAAAGCTTCCCACTACAGGGTCTCTTTATCGTTGACGGATCGCGGAGATCGTCAAAAGCGAACGCGTTCTTTACCGGTTTTGGAACGAACAAGCGTATCGGTCTCTTCGATACGCTTGTCGATGATTACTCAGTCCAGGAGGTGGTTGCCGTCGTTGCGCATGAAGTGGGCCACTACAAGAAACAACACATTGTGAAGAGCATGGTGCTGTCAGTAGCTCACCTTGGTGTCATGTTTTGGGTGTTGTCGTTTTTTCTGCAGCAGGAAGCATTGTTCACAGCATTTTTTGTGACCGAACCGTCGGTGTACACAGGATTGTTGTTTTTCGGACTGTTATTTACACCCGTTGAACTCGTACTATCGGTCTTGCTAAATGTGTTTTCTCGAAAAAATGAGTTTGAAGCTGACGAATTCTCAGCGATGACAACGGGCGATGGGGAATCCTTAGTCCGAGCGCTTAAAAAGTTGTCGGCTGACAATCTATCGAATTTGACGCCTCACCCAGTCGACGTGTTCCTTCATTACTCCCACCCGCCAGTCCTAGAACGAATCCGTTCGCTTCACAAAATAGACTCTGAAACAATGACACCCGCCTAGCGTCGTCTACTGCATCCCTGACCGTTGTAATTCGCGGGCCGCGCGAAACTCGCTGGTTTCACTCCACGTTGGCCATTCATCACTACCCGCCAAATACGCCCCAAACCGATAAAAGAAAACGAGGTCCTCTACCGCACCCGAAAGATCCCAATCTGGTTTTATTTCGTCTGATACCGCATGGTAATCATTCGCGGTGTATTCCTCTCTTTTCTGAAACCCATAGCCTTCTGGCTTATCTAGATAGCTCACACCCCCGTCGGCATAGAACGCTGGAATTCCGGCCTTCGCGAACGAGAAATGGTCGGACCGGTAATAAAATCCCTTCTCTGGTTCGGGGTCAGCCGCAAGTTGACGTCCCAGAGAAACGGCGATGTCCTCCGCCACCTGATCGAGGTCTGACTGCCCCATGCCAACAACAGTGAGATCCTCTGTCCGTCCCCATTGATTCAGACCGTCCATATTGATGGCCGCCACCGTCTGCGAAGCGGCATAAAGCGGTTGCTCTCCATAATGTCTGGACCCGAGAAGGCCTTGCTCTTCAGCCGTCACGGCCAGAAAGAGAACGGAACGGCGGGGAGCAGTCGCCGATCGTCTGAATGCGCGAGCAATCTCGATCAATCCCGCCGTGCCGCTTGCATTATCGAGGGCTCCATTGAAGATTTGATCACCGGAAAGGTCGGTATTCCGTCCAAGATGATCCCAATGCGCAACATACATTACGAACTCATCCGGTGCAGTACTCCCTTCGATTTTGGCAATGAAGTTTTGTGAGTCAATGCGTCTAAGTTTGTTCTCAATGCGAGTGGACCCCATGACACCAAAAGGTACGGGGACAAAACTTCGCTCGGACGCCTGTGCTTTGGCGGTTTCGAAATCAAGACCAGCCATCTCAAACAATTGTTCAGCGGTATTCCTGTGCAGCCATCCTTCGATCGTTGCCCGGCTCAAGTTATCGTCCGCGGCTACAAGATCAAATGACTCGCCGTACGGCGAACTTCCCACAACCTCCCACGGGTATCCCGCCTCAACAGTTTCATGAATGACAAACGATCCGATTGCTCCCAACTCTGCAGCGATTTCGTGCTTGTAGGTCCACCGTCCGTAGTACGTCATAGCGTTTCCACCAAACACATCATCAAGTGGTGGATCGTTCACCAAAAACAGCAGGATCTTCCCCGACACATCAACCGTTCCGAAATCATCCCACTCATACTCGGGCGCACGGGCACCGTAGCCCACGAAGACGAACTCGGCGCTGTCAACCTCGACCGCATCAACTACATGTTTTGTCGTCGCAACATAGTCGACACCTAGTTCAAGCGTGCGAGAATCACCATCTTTCGAGATAATCAAACCCTCGCTGACTACTGGAGTAATCCCAACCAGCGGTACATCCTGTACCCAGGTTCCGTCGGGATTGCCCGGTACCGCACCAAGCTGCACGAACTGGTCTTGAAGATATGCGATCGTTTTCTGTTCGCCCTCTGAACCAGGACCACGTCCTTCAAACTCATCCGAAGCAAGCACCTCAATCTCACCAAGCAGGGTCTCAACGCTAATTCCTTCAACACTCGGTAACAACAACCTGGTTTCGGAATCCGGTACTCCATCGGACGGAACATCACCCCCACACGCCAGGCTTATCACCAAGACACCCGCGACTAGACTCTTTTTCATCCCTGGGTCCCATTCCTTTCGTTCCCAGCCCATTCACGTTTGGTCTACGGCACCAATCGCCAGGAACGCTCCACCATGCATCGGTACGCCAATGTCAGCCTAACAGTTTGACTATTCTTTAGGTTGCGAGGAAACTCAGATAGACTGCGACTATGCCTGTCTACTCTCGTCGTCAATGGCTCACAACAGTTGGAAGCGTTGCCTTACTCCCCCACTTGTCTGCGCGCGCCGCTGAAAAAGAAATCCGGGGAGCCTTCATCATCATGAGTACGCCGTACACAACTAGCAACAAGGTTGATTTTGACGCTCTTGCGTATCAGGTCGATTTTCTTGATCGGTGTGGCATCCACGGACTTGTCTGGCCTCAGAATTCAAGCGAGCAGCGGTACCTGTCAAAAGAGGAGCGTCTGAAGGGGTTCAACGTGTTGGCACAAGCCGCTAAGAGCAAACGTCCGGCTCTGTTTCTCGGAGTGCAAGGCACTGATACAAAAGACATGCTTGAATACGCCCATCATGCGGAAGCATTGGCACCGGATGGCATGATTGCAATCCCTCCGACCGAAGCAACCACACTGGCCGAATTCCGTGAGTACTACGCGGCGCTGTGTGACGTCACGACACGACCTGTCTTTTTCCAAACAAGCGGCGGGGCTCCAGACGTCGTTCCCACCGTGGAATTTATGGTCGATATGGCCAAGGAATTCCCAAACTTAGCGTATGTAAAAGAAGAGCGTGACCCCGTGCACGAAAGGATGCTTGCGCTCAAACCACATCGCCCTGACACAATAAAGGCAATCTTCGGTGCCGCATTCGGCCGACAATGGCTCTACGAAATGCGTCTCGGGATGGATGGCGTAATGACGGGTGGCGCGATGTACGCCGACATTTACGCCCAGCTGTGGGAACTACACGTCACAAATAAGCACCTCGAACTCCGCGATTTATTTGGCAAGTTATTGCTCATGCTGAATCTTGACCATTCGATTCCTGGCGTCCGCCTATACGTGCTAAACAAACGAGGTGTGTTCCCAACAATGGTGTCACGACGCGCTGAGTATTCATTCACCACTGCACAAATCGCCGAAATGGACTATCGTCTCGACGCTCTGCAACCGTACTTTCGTGCCTAAGATGCAATGCATGCCAGTGTTAGCACTTAAGAATTCTGGCAAGCCATTGTCCGATATCACGCACTTCCTCCAAGCACACTTGGTGGGCCATCGGATATTCATGCCAGTCCACTCGGTGTCCAGCCTCGACTAAAGCATCGTGTCCACTGCGACCCAGATCGTGTGAAACCATCGGATCTTCCGTGCCATGCGCCTGAAAAATAGGTAAGGCCTGATTAGCCTTACTGGTTTCCCCTAATAACGATTCAGGCAACAGAAGGTACCCCGACAAACACATCACACCGCCGAGTCTTTCAGGATAGCGAAGGCCTGTGAACAGTGCCATCGCGCCACCTTGAGAAAACCCAGCAATCACAATTCGGGTTGACAGCACGCCCCTCTTGATTTCTCGAGCAATCAGCTCATTGATCCAGTGACTCGACTGCCGGATACCTGCCTCGTCTTGGCCCCGCGCCGAAATTTCTGTGATGTCGTACCACGCGCGCATAACTATTCCCTGGTTAATCGTCACAGAAATCTGAGGTGCGTTTGGAAAAATGTAGCGGACCTGGGTTTCGGCAGGGAGATGCAATTCTGGCGGCAGCCCGTAGAAATCATTGGCATCCGCTCCGAGACCGTGCATCCAGATGACAGTGGCATCCGCTGGACCCGACGGTTCAATTTCCAGAGTATCTAGTTGGAGTTTGTTTGAAAGAACATTCATTTTCTAGTGAGTCATGGCATGCACAACGGTATTGATGCCGACTGCGTACGCATTGATAGAAAAATTGATGAAGAAATCATAATCTTCACCTTCACGTTCCCATCCATCGGCAATGTCTGTGTTGTGACTCATGAGCACCATGAGTCGACCATCTTGATCGGAAATCCCACGAAAATGCACATCCTCACTTCGCCTCCCACGTTCTGATGTGCTCCTGCCTCCACTTCGACGCCAGTGCTGAATAGACGGAATCTGCGGGATTTCGTTCACCGTGTACACAACACGGTGAATTGGATGTTCAAATGGAATATCGAATACAGGGTACTCGCCTGGTGGCAAAGCCTTGCCGATCTGAGTCATCCACTGTGTCCATGCATGAGGACCCCAAAAATCATCAACCCACAAAAACCCGCCCTTCCGCAAGTAATCCCTGAGACGCGAGGCCTCCAGATCATCGAGCCAGAGCGTGCCTACATCCGACATAAAGATGAATGGATAATCGAAAAGCTTCTCGTTGGTCAGTCGCAGAACCACATGGTCAGGTTCGTCGTACTTATCAAACCCAACCTTCGTGGTGGTCATTTCGGACAGCCGGATCATTAAGTTCTGATCAGCCGTTGGGTAGTCAGTGTACCAACCCTGCCCGCCTGGTTCTCGGCGATCACTTTCGTACAAAATCCGAGAAAAAGTAAACGCCCGATGTTCGACGGTTTCGGTCGGGAATTTTGGTGGCATGCGGTAACGCCAACGCTGGCCGAAACCCGTCGCTACACCAGCCAGCACGAACAAAACCACAACCACTAACGTCTTGCGCACGCCGCGCCCTACAATCTTTGATGTTCGACCGCTATACCGTGCTTCCTGGCAATAGAACGGTCTACTGACTTTCTGACAGTGAACGGAAATACTGTTCGACCATCTCTCGGAACTGGTCGGGTATCTCCTCGTTACCTGCAAGGAAGAGGTCTTCTTCCTCTTCGTCGATCTCTCGCCGCAACCGATATTCAAATCGCTTGAGTTCTTCAAGCACGAAGTTCTGTAGCCCAGCAATCACCTCTGGATCTCGGTATTGCCGGAGGTCGTCAAGCTCACGCATGCGCTGGATGATGGCATCAAGATCAGCAACATCAAACCCTTCACCATCAAGTAAACGACGAAGTTCTTGAGCCTCCGCGCCGCGCTGCTGATATTCGCGACTCCATTGCCGAATATCCCCTGGCTCCCAATTTGCGTCACCCGGGCGGCGATCACCATAGCCATAACCACCGCCAAACGGCGCACCGCCTACCGTAGTACTGCCGTCCGCCCGTGCCTGTCCACCACTCTGTCCCTGTTGCCCCTGCTGGCCCTCTTGACCTTGTTGCCCCTCTTGACCTTGTTGCCCCTCTTGACCTTG
>DTWD01000170.1 GCA_012963185.1 Acidobacteriota bacterium | reverse complement strand
CGCCGTCCCACAAATCGGCGGGGGGCTTGTACCGATTAATTTTCGCCTGAACGCAGCTGAATTCACCTACATCATTAACCACAGTGGGGCCAAAGTAGTCTGTGTGCATGTGGATTATCTAGAGGCAGTTGATGCAATTCGAGAGCAGTGTCCTCAGGTGCAGCATTTTGTTGCCTTGGAAGGTGCAGGAGCAGGGTGGTCTGAGTACGAGCGATTACTTCACGAGACACAGGCTCAATTTAGCAAGCCAGAGATCGATGAGCGCGACCTCCTAACGATCAATTACACGAGTGGGACAACGTCGCGGCCCAAAGGCGTGATGATTACCCACCGAAACGCGTACATGAATATTGTTGGCACGCTTATTCATTGGCCGATGGCGTGTGATGATCGGTATTTGTGGACTCTTCCAATGTTCCATGCAAACGGATGGACGTTTACATGGATAGTAACTGCGGTGGGTGGGCGGCATGTTTGTCTTCGGACTATTGATGTGCAGCGTGCGTTCGACTTGATTCGAGACGAAGCCATTACACATATGTGCGCAGCGCCCACGGTGCTCATTATGTTAGCGAACGCGACATCCAAAGAGCGTGGTGATGTCAGGTGCGGGGTTCATGTGATGACCGCTGGAGCCCCCCCAGCAGCTGTCACCATTCAACGACTCGAAGAAGAATTCGGGTGGGAGTTACTTCATGTGTACGGATTAACTGAGACCGCTCCGTTCATCACCGTTTGTGAGCCTCGACCTGAACATCGGGCACTGCCGCTTGACGATCGCTCGGTTGTAAAGGCGCGCCAGGGCGTTGAGTTGCTCACCTCTGGTGAGCTGCGGGTTGTGGATGAGAATGGTGAGGACGTATCAAGGGACTCAACGGCACTTGGTGAAATTATAGTTCGTGGCAATGTTGTTATGGCTGGCTATTACGACGATCCTGAGGCCACTGCGAACGCTATGCGCGGCGGATGGTTTCATAGTGGAGACGCAGCTGTAGTTCATGCAGATGGCTATATTGAGATTCGTGATCGCTTTAAGGACGTCATCATTAGTGGTGGCGAAAACATATCATCGGTCGAAGTTGAAGGACTTTTGATGCATCATCCTTCTGTGTGCGAGGTGGCTGTTGTTGGTGTCGCAGACGAACAGTGGGGTGAAACACCCCATGCTTTTGTCGTACTTAATGAAGGAATGTCGGTCCGTGGTGAGGAGCTGACGTCTTACGCACGAGAGAAGATGGCTCACTTTAAAGTGCCTCGTAAGTTTCATGTTGTTGGCCAGCTTCCGAAAACCGCTACTGGAAAGATTCAGAAATACGTTCTTCGGCAGGGACAGGCAGCAATTACGAAGCAGTAGGTTCTACAGCGAAGGAGAGAAAAATGAGGTTAGGACGAATCGTGGTCATGGTTGTGGTGGTTGGGGTCGTCGCTGTCGGCATGAGTGCTTGTTTGGCAGGCAATGCAGCTGACGATCGTGGACCTCTTGAAGTGAGTGTGCTCTCAAGCCGACCTGAAACCGTGACTGGTGGAGATGCGCTGCTCCTGATTACGCTCGGAGAACACGATTCGAAAAGGGTCGGTGTGACGGTCAATGGTAACGATGTTACTGCCATGTTCCGCGAAACCCAAGACGGTCAGTTTGTCGGCTTGGTTACTGGGCTTGAGTACGGCCTGAACAATGTGATGGTGTCAGTCGATTCCGATACAAGGGGGCAAACACTGACACTTGTCAATCACTCGGCAGCTGGGCCGGTTTTTTCAGGGCCGCATGAGCAGCCATTTAACTGTGAGACAGATACGTTTGAGTTAGTGTCTGGAGAGACCCTTGGCGACAGTTTTGATCAGGATTGCTCGATCGTTCGACGTGTTGATTACTTCTATCGTTCTATAGATGACGACGAACTGAAGTCACTTCCTGATACTACTGGTCAGCTACCCGCTAACATTGCGACTGCGACCACCCTCGCTGGTGATGATGTGCCGTATGTTGTCCGGATCGAAACGGGCACAGTCAATCGTGCGATCTATCAGATCGCTATGTTGCACGCGCCTGGTGTCGGTGATTCAGTCCCGAGTCCGTGGAGGCGTTCACCGGGATGGAATGGCCGTTTGATTTACACCTTTGGCGGTGGGTGTGTAAACGGTTGGTACCGTCAAGGGAACACTACTGGCGGTGTGACCGATGATGTGATGTTGCGCCAGGGGTACGCGGTGGCGTCTTCAACTCTCAATGTGTATGGCAACAACTGTAACGATGTGTTGGCTGCTGAGACCATGATGATGGTTAAGGAACGGTTTATTGAAGCCTACGGGGCTCCGCGTTACACCATCGGTTGGGGATGTTCTGGAGGGTCGTACCAAAATCACCAGATTGCCGACAACTACCCAGGGTTGCTCGATGGCATTATTCCTGGTTGTAGTTTCCCTGACGTTGGTTTTGGGACTATCCCAATGATCACAGACGCGCGATTACTGGATCGATACTTTCGTGAGGAAGCCAACGTTGAGTACTCGCTGGAGGAGCAGCGTGCGGTGGCTGGTTTCTTGAATCTCGAGACAATGGCGAACGTGTCAGTCAACGCGGGACGTATTAATGTCTCCGAGTTTTGTCCGGAGGTGCTTTCTGAGGAGCAGCGCTACCATGCGAAGGACAACCCAAATGGTGTGCGGTGCGACGTGTACAGTCATTACATCAATATCTATGGTTCAGACGTGTCGAGTGGCTACGCTCGCCGCCCGCTGGATAACGTTGGTATCCAGTACGGCCTTGGCGCACTCAATGCTGGTGTCATCACGCCGGCGCAGTTTCTTGATTTGAATCAGCACGTCGGGGGGTATGACACAGACGGTAACGTGGTTGTCGAGCGAACGACGGCCGACTCTGACGCCGTTCGCATTGCCTATGAGACCGGTCGATTGACGAACGGTGGTGGTGGACTTGCAACGATACCAATTATTGATTACCGAGCATATAGTGATGACCGTGAAAACGGCGACGTGCACGTGCGCTATCACTCGTTTTCGATACGTGAGCGTCTTCGCAAGGCCAACGGCCGCACCGACAACCATGTGATGTTCGTCGAAGATGACCGCCACGGTCTGTACAGTAGTCAAAGTCCAGTGCTACAAAAGGCGTTGGCCGAGATGGATCAATGGCTGGACAATCTATCAGGAGACCAATCTGATGATCCTGTGATCGAGCGGGTGGTGCGTGCCAAACCGGTGACGCTGGTCGACAGTTGTTGGTCACGAGAGCAGACGCCCATGCAGATCGAAGAAACGCAGGTGCGTGGCGGCGGTCGCTGTGAGGAGTTGTATCCGTCTGCGCCGTCGCCCCGCGAAGTAGCAGGTGGTCCGCTTGCGGCGGACATCGTCAAATGCCAGTTAAAGCCAGTTGACGTTAATGACTATGCTGTGACCTTTG
>DTWD01000169.1 GCA_012963185.1 Acidobacteriota bacterium | reverse complement strand
TCTTCCAGATTCTTTAGATGTTTATGAACAGTCGCAAGCGAAGACAGCGAGAATCTATGGCCAATTTCTTCGAGGCTCGGCGCATATCCATGGTGTTCAATGTATTCACTGAGGTAGTCTAGAATTTCGCGTTGGCGTTTTGTGAGGGGCTGCACGTCTCCTCCTGCGTGCGATCTGTTTTATTCGTTTGCAGCGTATTTTAGTGCAAACAAAAGGCGAAAATCAAGGCTTGGAGGATAAGATCTGACAGGTGCGGATTCCCATTACCCTTCCGAATCGCCGTGGGCCAGTTTTTGATGTCGTTGGGTGCGGATTGAACATGGTTGACCAACTCGTTATGGTGAGCCATTATCCCCAGCCCGACAGCAAACAGCCGATTGCGCGGATGGAGTACTCGCCGGGAGGCCAGGTTGCGACGGCAATGGTGACTTGTTCGCGTCTTGGATTACGGGCGAGTTATGTCGGCCGGTTTGGTGACGACGTCCATGGGAAATGGGGGTTAGAGAGCCTCTCCGAAGAGGGTGTGGATACGAACGCGTGTTTGATCGCGGAGGCCACTCCGAATGGCTTTTCGGTAATCCTTGTTGATCGCGAACGTGGAACGCGCACGATCTTGTGGTCGCGTCCCCCGGCATTGGACCTTTCACCGGCTGATATTCGGGCTTCGATGGTTTGCGCGGGTCGTGTGCTACTGGTTGACTGTCACGATACCGAGGCTTCAACGACGGCGGCCCGTTACGCTAGGGCGGCCGGAATTCCAACGGTCATCGATGTGGAATATGTGCGACCAGGCATCGACGATCTACTTGCGCAGATAGACATCATAATTGCCGCGGAGGCTTTTCCCTCCGAATTAACGGGGCGTAAAGGTTCGGGATACTCCTTACGTGCGATACGTGACGCGTATAAGCCAGCGATGGTCTGTATGACTTTGGGCGAAGAGGGCAGTCTTGCGCTTGTTGGTGATACAGAGATCCGCACGCAAGGATTTCGTGTGCCAGTTGTTGATACGACAGGGTCGGGCGATGTGTTCCGGGGTGGATTTATTGCTGGTTGGATCCATGGCGGGAATTCGAGCTCAGCGGGGGACGTCCTTCGGTACGCCAATGCTGTAGCCGCGCTCAAGTGCCGGGGGCTAGGAGCGAGATCGGCGATTCCGACACCACGCGAGGTCGACTCATTATTACGCGCTTAAGGCAAGTTGGACTATGGATTGGTGGCTTGACCACGATCCGTGCAGGATTTGTGACGTGTATGCGCTGGGATATCTGCGGCGTGTTAGAGTCCGTCGATGAGTTTACTGATCGCGTTGTTTCTCATCTTGCCTGTAAGTGTGGGTGCTGAGCAAAGTCAGACATTGACACCATCGGATGGTGCGGATTTTGAGCAAGCTGTGGCCGCATTAAATCAAAATATTTCTGACTCCAGTAATCAAACAGCTGGAAGCAGGACTGTAGTGTTTTCTGAGCGGTCGTTAAACGGATACCTCCGATTTCAGGGAAAATCATTTCTACCGACTGGGTTGAGTAATGTGTCGGTCGAGATTCAAGAAGCAGGGCGATTAATTGTGACAGGGATGTTGAATCTTGATGAAATGGGCGATTTCCCTGGCGGATCGACCGGCGTGCTTCAATTGTTGAGCGGTTCTCTTCCGGTGTCGATTACGGTAGCTGTCGAAGAGACTGACAAGAGATTGCATTTCACACTTGAAGTGGTTCAAATAGGACCAGTTACACTCCCGAGCACTTTGGCTGGGTTGTTGGTTCGTCGTTACTCCGTCAGTGAGAGGTATCCGGACGGCTTTGACGTCTCAGCCCCCGCCTTGCTGCCTTTAGCAGTACAAGATATTCACATACAGCAAGGTCGAATCAGCATCGTTACCCAATGAAACAATGGGCGTGGGACCGCGTAAAAAACCAGGTACTCCTGTTCAGTATTTAAAAGGGATTGGTCCGCGCCGCGCCACCGAACTTGCCGCCGCCGGTGTAGAGACTCTCGAGGAGTTTTTGCTGGTGCTTCCTCGTCGCTACGAAAACCGAGAGACATTTCAGTCGATTGCTTCGCTTAAGCCTAATGATATTACCGGCGTTACAGGGGTAGTGCTGAGTTGTGGCGTCCGTCCCACACGCCGAAAGGGTTTTCGGATCCTTGAAGTCGCGGTTGAAGATGAGACCGGTCAGGTGCGGGCGGCGTTTATGAACCAGGCCTTCCTTAAGGAACTCTTTAAACCGGGTCGGAGGTTGGTGCTCTACGGGAAGGTAGAACAGCGGCGTACTGGCGGGATTCAATTTACGAACCCAGAATATGAGCTCATTGAAGATGCTTCCCGAGAGGAAGACGCAACCATTCATATGGGCCGGATCGTGCCGATATATGAAAAACTTGGTTCGCTGACGCCGAAATTGCATCGGCAGGTTGTTCATCAAGCATTGAAAGTAGTGGATGACACGTTCGAGGATTCCCTGTCCGCAGAGATTCAAGAACGACTGGGTTATCCATCGAGAAGCCGAGCCATAGCTGAGACGCACTTTCCGCAAAAGGCCGTGGCGCTGGAAGAGTTGAATGAGTTTCGGACGTTAGCTCAGCAGCGGCTTGTCTTCGAGGAATTTTTCTTTTTTCAGGTAGGTCTTGCCTTGAGGCGCCGTGAGTTAGTCAGTGTAAAAAAAGATCATTCGGTCATGGTTAATGATCGAATACGGGCGGCAGCACTTGAGGTATTGCCATTTCGGTTGACTGGCGATCAGCGCTTGGTACTAAAAGAAATCGTATCAGACCTGACAAAGCCAGAGCCCATGCGGAGGTTGTTACAGGGAGACGTAGGTTCCGGCAAAACTATTGTCGCTATTCTGGCTGCATTGGTTGCGATGGAGAACAACCTACAGGTCGCGTTGATGTCGCCGACGGAACTATTAGCGGAACAACATTTCGCTAGTCTCAAGCAGGTGCTAGGCCGATCCCGATTTGGTCTATCGCTGTTGACGGGTGCGACGCCTACAAAAGAAAGGCGGCGGCTCGGCGAGCAACTTGCAGATGGTAGCCTGCAGCTTATTGTGGGAACTCACGCGTTATTACAGGAAGACGTAGGGTTTCAACGACTTGGCCTTGTCATTATCGACGAGCAGCATCGATTTGGTGTCGCGCAGAGAGCCGCGTTGGGGGCGAAGGGAAGTACTCCAGATGTTTTGGTCATGACGGCAACGCCGATTCCTAGGACGCTTGCGATGACCGTATACGGCGACCTGGATGTGTCGAATATTCGTGAACTACCCCCTGGCCGAAAGCCAATTGTGACGATAGCGAGGTCAGATACCGCAAGGGCGGATGTTTACGCTTTGATTCGGAGCGAAATAGCGAAAGGTCGACAGGCGTACGTTGTCTGTCCATTGGTTGATGAATCCGAGAAGGTTGATCTGAAAGCTGCGACGGAAATGTCAGAGGAATTAAAGTCCCGGGTATTTCCTGAGAATAGAATTGAATTGGTCCATGGTCGAATCAAGTCGCGCGAACGAGAGCGACTAATGCATTTATTTGTAACTGGTGGCGTCGATATCCTTGTTGCGACGACGGTAATTGAGGTTGGTGTCGACGTGCCAAATGCGACGGTCATGGTGATTGAGCAGGCGGAACGTTTCGGCCTTGCGCAATTACATCAGCTCCGTGGTCGTGTTGGGCGTGGGGTAGAGCAGTCCCACTGTGCTTTGTTGTATGGTCAGCAGATTTCGGATTCGGCGCGGGCTCGACTGAAGGCACTGGAGCAATCAAACGATGGATTTGTTATTGCGGAACAGGATCTGAGTGCACGAGGACCGGGCGACTTTTTTGGCACAAGACAATCAGGGATGCCGCTCTTCCGAGTCGGTAATGTAATTCGGGATTACGCCCTTATGGAACGTGCGAAAGATTGTGCAGATGAGTGGCTACAGTGTCGTGACGTGTCGGCGGAGAATCATGCGAAGATGCAGGAAAGATGGGAAAGACGATTTGGTCTAGTCGGGATTGGATAGGTGATGAGAATTATCGCCGGCGAAAAGAAAGGACGCCAGTTGCTTGCGCCGACATGGAAAGGTCTACGACCGACATCGGACCGACTTCGCGAAACTCTATTTAATGTATTACGAAATGTTGTTGTGGATGCTAGATTTCTTGATGGTTGCGCGGGAACCGGTGCTATTGGGCTTGAAGCGATGAGCCGAGGAGCTTCGAGCGTGACGTTTGTCGAGTCTGATCAGCGCGCGGTTACGCTCATTGAAAAGAACGTGAAGCGCTGCGATAGCGAGAAGGATGCGACAATCATGTTTGGGTCTTTGCCGGATATTCTAGGACGGCTAGGGGAGCGTTCGTACTTTGATCTTTGTGTTCTCGACCCACCGTATGAATTTGATACTACGACGATCAATGCCATACTGACCGGCGTAAAGGGATGCCTTGAAGTAGGCGGACTGATCGTGCTGGAACGTCCTCGGCGGGCTGTGCGCGTTGAGGTGTCCGGGCTAGTGAATCGTCGCTGCATTACCTCTGGTGACAGCTCATTGTATTTTTATGGGTAAGAAGAAGCCTAAACTCGCGGTCTATCCAGGTTCCTTTGATCCGTTGACGAATGGTCATGTCGATATTATCGAGCGTGGGGCTCGGTTATTTGATCGGATCGTTGTGGCGATCCTGGTGAACGGAGAGAAGGACCCTCTTTTTAGTTCGGTCGAGCGTAGGGAAATCGCGGAAGAGGCGTTTGGTGACTTTCCGAACGTAGAAATCGAGACGTTTGACGGTTTGCTGGTTGACTATGCAGCCGGTAGAGAAGCTGCTGTGATCGTTAGAGGCTTGCGAGCGATCTCAGATTTTGAGTATGAAATGCAGATGGCATTGATGAATCGCCGTTTAAATAAAGTGATTGAGACGGTTTTTATGATGCCGGACGAGCGTTATACCTACCTAAGTTCCCGCTTGGTTAAAGAGGTGTACGCGCTTGGTGGTTCGACCATTGGACTTGTGCCGGAGACTGTAGAGGCCCGACTGGCTTCGAAGATGCCGCGTGGTAGTTGAGCGTCACAGCGTGTCTTTCCGCGTACGTTATTCCATTTGAAATGCCAATAAAGATTTCAGAACGACTGGGCCGAGTGAAGTCGTCACAGACTCAGGAGGTAACGTTGGCCGCCCAACGACTTCGAGGGCAAGGTGTCAGTGTCATCGACCTCGGCGCAGGTGAGCCGGATTTTCAGACACCCGCCCACATCGGACTGGCAGGGATTCAAGCAATTCAAGACGGCTTCACGAAGTACACAGCGAACACCGGCATTCTAGAGCTCAGGGCAGCAGTCGGCCAACGATATTTGGCCGACTACGATGTTCGCTATGGTGTGGACGAGACAATGATTTGTGCTGGTGGTAAGCAAGCCTTGTTCAATGTGGCAATGGCGTTATTTGATCCGGGCGACGAGGTTATTACTCACGCTCCAGTCTGGCCAACGATCCCTGAGCAGATCAAGTTGGCTGGTGCTGAGCCCGTTTTTGTTCGCACATACGCTGATGAACAATTTCAGGTGGCCGCCGAGCGTGTCCTTGATGCCGTTACACCGCGGACGCGTGCGATTGTGTTGAATTCCCCCAGCAACCCAACTGGCGCGTTGATGGCGGAAAAAGAACTGGGCATTATTGTTCAAGAGACAGACAAGTCCGACATTTGGTTGGTCTTAGACCTCTGCTACGAGCAGCTGTTGCATGACGACAGCGTCTCTCATAATTTGCCATCGGTCCTCCGAAAAGCGCGGGACCGCGCAGCACTTATTGGAAGTGCGTCTAAAACATATGCAATGACTGGATGGCGTTGCGGATGGCTATTGGGTCCACAGGAGTTGGTGACTGCGTGCAGCACGATTCAGAGCCATGCAACATCGAACGTGTCGTCAATTACACAGCGTGCCGTGCTCGGGGCGTTGCGTGATACGGGATCCTGTGTGGAAGAGATGCGCATGGAGTATAAGGACAGGAGAGACCGATTCGTGCAGCTACTCAGTGAGGAACCCGGAATCCTTGTAAGCCCACCGGCTGGAGCCTTTTACATATTTCCGGATATCTCTGCATTTTTGGGAGCCGATGAAATGCGTACATCTGTGGACTTTGCGAAACGGTTGTTGGAAGATTCGCACGTTGCAGTGACGCCAGGTGAAGCATTTGACGCACCGGGCTACGTGCGGATCTCGTACGCGGCGTCGATGGAGGACTTAACCATAGCCGCGAAACGAATATGCGAGTTCGCCCGATCGTGTCTTTCGGCGACGTGAGACTGCTTGTGTAGTGCGACGGGGATATCATCGTTGCCGTGGGTTTCGTAATTAGTTAATTATCGGTTGGATACTAGGAGCACGTGATTGATGTAGCGCTCTGGATCTGGATTGAGAAGCATTCGTAATGTCAGACTCCCGGTATTGAGATACGCAAGCGAGCCCAATTCACGGAAGGTAACCCCGTCCCGAGCAAGCAAGGCTGCATCTTCCTCTCGTAGCACGCAGAGAACCCGCTCTGGAGATCGAAGAAAATCACGAACCGCTCGAATAACCGGCAGTTCTACGTGGGGAGACCGCACGTAATACAAGAGATTCCTATTGAAGACCCGATGACGTCCGTATGGCTCCTCGTTAGTTTGTTCCGCGCGGATCATCGCAGCCATTTGTTGAACTTCTGACTCGCCATTACTGGCCAATACACCGTGGTGTGCGGCGAGATTGAGTACGACTACAGACGTGGCGATAAGGGCGACGGCGGTCTGTCCCCAATGTCGCGCTGTGGTTCGTATGTAGGCCAACGCGGCCGCTGTAATCAAGACGCCGGTAAGCCCAAGTGCAATCGTTGATGTAAAAAGAATGACGGGCGGGCTTGAAATTAATAAGGGTTGGGCGCGGTAGATTAAACCAGCGATACCGAGCATTGTGCACCCGCAGGCTATGCAGCAAAGCCCAAAAGAACGAGGCTTGGAAACAGGGTCACGTAATGCAGAGACGATCCCATGTGCGAGGAAGATACTGAGTGGGATTAATACCGGAAGAATATAGCGAGGCTGTTTTCCGATCGAAAACGTATAAAAAACAAGCGGCATGATTGCCCAGAGTCCAATCCTGAGTGTGGGTATGTCAGGTCGCCAGGTTATCAGTCTCGCTCGAAGTTCCGGTAAACACAAAGGGATAAAGAGCGACCAGGGAAGAAGTCCTCCGATGACGATGGGGCCGTAGTACCACATTGCTCGTGGCGTGTTGTACCGGTCGGTAGCAAACCGGTCGAGATTTTCAGCGATAAAAAAACGTTCCAGATACGCGACGCCATGTTCCATGGTCATGGCGAGGTACCACGGAACGGTAAGCGCGAGACCGATAGTTGTGGCAATGACGATGTCCCGGGGGCGGACCTGCCAAAAGCGTTTAAACATTACCCACTCGAGTAGGCTAAGTGGTAAGAGCACTGACAAAAGTAATGCGATCCCGACAGGACCTTTGACTAGAAACGCGCAGGCGGCACCTACTGCGGAAACAATGAGCCACGTTTGCCGCGAGGTGGTCGGAACTTTGCCTGGAGGGTCGGGCAATAGGCCAACAAATACTCCCCAAACCGTTAGTGAAATGAAAAAGGTTAATGGAAGGTCAGGAAGCGCCTGGTGGGCCACTGCAATAGAACCGAAGCTTGTCGCGACGATGAGGCCAGAATAGAACGCCGTAGTGTCGTCGTACCAACGTCGCGCTGCAATGTAAGCTAAGAACAAGGGCTATGCCGGCGAGTGCAGATGGGACGCGGGCCGCCCAAGCCGAGATTCCCGACGCGGTGTACATAATGGCAGCCAACCAGTAGTAGAGCACTGGTTTTTCAAAGCGAGTATCGCCGTTAAAATATGGTGTGAGCCAATCAGACCGCTCGATCATTTCGCGAGCGCTCTCAGCGTAGAACGCTTCATCAGAGTCGGTTAGCGCCGGTCCGTTAAGTCCAACGAAAAATGTTGCGCAGCAGATCGCTAGAAGGATGAGCCTGGTTCTTGGTTCGCTTGGCATGTTCACGGATTTGTTCAATCCTAGCCAAGACAGTTAGCTGTTGTCGATTCGTAAAAATATTGTCACACTGCTCACATGACGACTGTCGCGGTGATCGGCGCTTCGAATGACCGCAGGAAGTTTGGCAATAAGGCTGTGCGGGCATTTCTGCGCTCGGGTTATAGCGTTATTCCGGTGAATCCGAGGTTGGCGGCAGCCGGTGAAATGGTTGAGGGATGCGAGACCTATGCCACTGTCCTCGATATTCCTCATGACATCGATCTTGCTACGTTGTATGTGCAGCCAGGTATTGGACGAGCTGTCATTGCGACCATCGCGGAAAAGAAGATTCCTGAATTGTGGATCAATCCAGGTGCAGGGAGTGAAGAACTGGTTGCCGCAGCGAATGAGTGGGGTATCCTTGTGAGTGAACATTGCAGTATTGTTGCGATCGGACAGTCTCCGGCGGACTATGAGTAGTGGGCTCGTAACTGGCGCTTGGTAGAGTGTAGTGGGTTGACAGTCTTGAATGGCCTACCTATACTCGAAATAATTAAAGCCTTTACTTAAAGCTCGCACGTACGATGCGACTTGATTCATAACTTACTTTTCAAAATTTACTCCTAGCGAAAACATATCTAACCTGTGGTGGCGGCGGAGTCCGTCGAATGAATACGTGGTTGCCACGACCGAAATAACACCTTTAACCGAAAGTTCGATCGAATACATGCCAACCAATACGAAATCTACAGACACGACGCTTCCGGAAACTCAACCAACTGCTGAAACGGCGGCCGACGCTAAAGCAGAAAAGGAGAGTGTTCCGGCGAGCGCAAAGCCGGCTAAGGAGAGTGTTCCGGCGAGCGCAAAGCCGGCTAAGGAGAGTGTTCCGGCGAGCGCAAAGCGAGTTAAGTCGGTCGAATCAGAAAAAGT
>DTWD01000168.1 GCA_012963185.1 Acidobacteriota bacterium | reverse complement strand
GCGCTGATGCACGAGGGAAATGCGATGCTCAGCGGCGGGCGACCGGACGCCGCCTTGGCCAAGTACAACGAGGCGCTGTAGTTTGCCGAGGACGGGGAAGACTCGGAGGTGTTTTTCAACATGGGCATCGCCTACAGGGCCAAGCGCTGAATTTGCTTTGACTAGTCAACGTGATTTAGGTTGAGGACTATGATTGTAATTGAGCAAGATTTGATTGCCTTCCGTGGTTGAATCCCCGACCGCTTTCGCTTTACTTCCCACTTAACCGTCGGTATTCTGGGCCTAACGGATCAAAAGATTCATATCTAATCAAACCGTCATGACTCAATCCGAACAACGACATTGGTTTGTTGGATTACTGTCTGCAATTTCTGTGGGTGTTGCTGTCATTGTCGTGATTACGGGCTGTTTGAGTGGGTGCTCAAACAGTTCCACAGATAAACCGAGCATCCATTCCTTGCGTAACGTTTATCCGGGCAACGATATCCAAGCTGTTCTCGATGCAGTCGCTAAAGACACGGGCCAGAAACATGTCAAGGTCCACGCAGGCGTGTATCGCCCTCGCCAACATGGCCAAGCGTTGATCTGGCTAAATGAGCGGCACGATGGAATCACGCTTGAGGCGGTCGGAGAGGTTATCCTGACTGCCGCCAATCCCGAGATTGCAAACGAAAAGCATGAAGGCTATCCGGCGATTGTGAACCACGTGGTCTATTTTGGCGACGGAATTACTCGAAACACAGTTTTCCGAGGATTCAAGATTACGGGGGCGAACAATTTTGTGACGGGATCAAACGAATCGGGATTGATCCAACCGGAGCTTTCGGAGCCCCGATTAGATATAAATAAAAACATGTTCTTCCATACGGATGGCGGTGGGATCAAGATATTTGGACGTTCCTATCCCACAATTGAAAATGTTGAGGTGTACAATAACTATTCCAGTCCCTGTGGCGGAGGGATTTCTATTGATCACCGTAATTACATGGAAGGTTCTGTGCTGCTTAAAAACTGTATCTTCCGCAACAACCGTTGCCCGGTCACCGGTTCGGCAGTCGACTTGTTATGGGGGAGTTCGGCCGTCATTGAGAACTGCCTGTTCGTGGGAAACAAGTCAAACGGCCCTCTGGATGAGCGAAGCGCCAAAGTCGGTAAATGGAAGCCTAAGCACGGTGCGGGAGCTCTTACGCTGTTTCCGGGTTCAAAAGTGATCGTCCGGCGTTGTACGTTTACGGGGAACAGAAACGGCGTGGACGATTCCGGTGCTGGAAGTATCTACGAGGACTCGATCTTTTGGATGAACAACGCAAAGGGCGGTTGGCCAACCGGAGCGCGCTACGAAGTAGACATTAAAGACACGGGTATAGTTCGCCGTTGCTTCCTTAACGGCGATACGATTGATCTTAACGGTAACCTAGATTCGACAAAGAATTCGCTCGGTTGTCCCGATCCGGAATTCGATAAGTTTTTTCGACCACGGGCTAAAGAGTTCGTCGATGCAGGATATCGCCCCATTCCTGATTAGCTGAGGCATGACGCGGGCAGTGTCCCGTGCGATTATTGCTCCTTCACCTCGATCGTTCTATTCACATCAATTGGCCCCGGCACCGTTTGTTTGTTGCCGGATGGCCAAGTCACTTTGATTTCATCGACGTTCGTTACCTCGTTTAGACCGAAGTAGAGAGGATAGAGACTTTGTGACAAATAACCCGACTGGCCATCGTGTACTTTCATATACGTTTGCGAACCAGTGCGAACTCTAACCACCGCACCCAACCCGTCTCGATTCGATTTTTCACCAACTAGTTTCACTTTCAGATAATTCAACTTGTCGTGCTTTTCGGATAGATTACTGATCAGCACCATGGGACGGGAATTGAATTCGTTAGTTACGATGTCCAAGTCGCCATCATTATCTAGATCGAATATCACCGATGATCGCGTACCCAATGCCGACCAAATCACTACACGGCCCGAACGACCTTTTGCCAGCGGGTGGTCTTTATCCGCGCCATCGCAGTCGAGCTCAAACCAAGGTTCGGCCAACCGACCATCGCGTCTCGGTTCAACTCCAAGTATGAATTCGCTACTTAAAAATTCCGAACCCTGATTGTTCAACAGCACACTATTCACACCATAGCGAAATGGAAAGTTCATGCTGGAAGCGATGAACACATCGTCAAAGCCGTCGGCATTGAGGTCCCCAACGCTAATGCCCCAAGGCCAGTAATTTTCGGCTCCGATTTGATCAGACACTTCTTCAAAATTTCCTTTACTATTGTTCCGATAGAAGGCGTTCCCCCAGATGCTCTTGCCTTGGGTGAGTAGCATACTTTCGGGCCACTGCTGCCTGGACTTGTAGCTTTCACGCTCAGGCCCGACTTGTTCGCTCATGTCGGAGTGCATATCCGTGATGAACAGGTCCATGTCACCGTCATTTTCGAAGTCGAACGCTTTGACGCCCATCGCTCCCCACGGTGTGAGAGGGAAAACCTCACGGCTTTTATTCTCGAAATACTTGCCCTCCACATTGACATAGTACTGGTCGTTTCCTTGCATGTTTAACAAGTATAGATCGATCCAGCCGTCCTGATTGAAATCAACGGGACTGGCATCACCGGACCAACCTTCGTCCTGCAACTTGACCTCCTCCGAAACGTCTTCGAATCGATTGTTACCCAGATTCTTGAACAAGATGCTGCTCTCATTTCGTTTTTTTGCCGGCAGATGGCCGGAAAACGCATCATCAAGTCCGGAGAAGAACTTATATTCCGCCTCTTTCTCACCACGGACTTGCTCCATCGTAACTGTCGCAACTTTATCCGACGTATACTTGCCGACATTCGTCAGATAGACATCGAGAAGCCCGTCGCGGTTGTAATCAAAAAACACGGCCGCGGAGGAGTGTCCCTTGTAATTGAGTCCCGATGCTTCCGAGATATCTTTGAATTGGCCGCCACCAAGGTTTTCAAAGAGCATGTTACCGCCTCGCACCGTGGTCGTGTATAGGTCGGGATCACCGTCGTTATCGATGTCCGCAAACGAGGCTGTCACGCCAATCTTGTTTTCAACCGCCACTCCGGCCTGCTCGGTGATGTCCTCGAATCGACCGTCACCTAGATTCCTCCACAGTTCGTTACGGCCGGCTTGGGTGACGAAGTAAAGATCCAGATTGCCGTCTCTGTCAACGTCGGCGACCGCCACGCCGTTGCCGTGATCATAGTGGATGGCTTTGTAGTTTTTTCCCACATCGTCCACAATCTTGTTGCGGAAGCGGTTGAAGCCGTCGACGATTTGCTTGAGGGCTTCTTCGGCACT
>DTWD01000167.1 GCA_012963185.1 Acidobacteriota bacterium | reverse complement strand
GCTTGTCGGTGGCATTCCCATGCCGCGGGCGCTGAGCGGATATTCAGCTGCGTCGGTGTGGATGGTACTGGCGGCGATGCTGATGTCTCGTGCGCTGCGAGATTGCGGTCTTGCCCGTCGTATCGCGCTTTGGTTTATCCGCGTTATCGGGCAGACTTCATTGGGCTTAGGATATGCCCTTCATTTAACAGATGTGACGCTGGCCACCGGCGTACCATCAATTACGGCACGGTCCGCAAGCATTGTGTTTCCAATTGCCCGAAGTATCAGCAGTCTGTATGACTCTGAACCAGGAGAGTCGGCGTCAAGACTCGGTGCGTTCTTGATGACCTGCATGTATCAGACGAGTGTTGTGGCTTCCGCAATGTTTTTTTATAGCAGTGCGGCAAACATATTACTCGGCGATATCGCCTATGAGGTAACTGGGATTGAGGTGACGTGGACCAGTTGGTTCGTTGCCGGATTGGCGCCTGGAATCGTGTCCAGTCTCGCGGTGCCTTATCTGGTGTCGCGCGTATTACCGCCCGAGATCCAGTCGACGCCGGCGGCATCCGAGTTTGCGAAAACAGAACTGAGCAAAATCGGTCCAATCAAGCGCCGAGAAGCCGTCGTGCTGAGCGTATTCATATTCCTCATCGCATTTTGGGTTGCCTCGTCGTACATCGAGTGGCTGTCGGCAGGGTTGGTGGCATTTATTGGGTTAGTCGTTCTGTTTATTACTGGGGCATTGACGTGGGATGCCGCGTTGGACGAGCGGTCGGCGTGGGATGTCTACGTCTGGTACGGTGGATTACTGACGATGGGTGGGCTGCTAAACGAGACTGGTTCGACAACGGTATTTGCGTCGTGGATTGGGAGTTGGTTTGTGGGTGTGCCGTGGTTTGTTGTTCTGATGGGCACACTTGCGGTTTATTTTTATAGCCATTACTTCTTCGCCAGTACGACTGTTCATGCCTTGGCGATGTATGCACCGTTTATTGTGATGCTCGTCGGTGCTGGTGTGCCGGCAGCGGTAGCTGTATACAGTCTGTTGTTCATTAATAATCTGCAAGCTGGTTTAACACACTATGGCACGACCACATCCCCGGTCATTTTCATTGAAGGCTATGTCAGTTTTCGGGACTGGTGGAGTATCGGATTTATGGCATCCGTTCTGAACTTACTGATTTGGATTGTTGTCGGGATGTCCTGGTGGAAGATATTGGGCTTATGGTGAACACAAGGCTTCGGTTTTGGGATAAAACGACTGCTGTCCGGAAAGTATTGCCCGTGGCTACACGGGTGAGTGCGCTGCTCACAGTGGGACTATTACTGGCGCTTAGTTTCTCCGCTTGCGTGTCAAGTGACGGGCCCAGTGGCACGCGTTCTGGAACCGATGGATCGCGAAAGTTCGATTTAGTCATTGCGAACGGGCGGGTGATTGATCCAGAAACTGGGCTGGATGCTGTACGCCACATTGGGATTGAGAATGGGGCCATCGTTGCGCTATCTGAAACCGGCCTGGATATTTCAGACGACGGTCTATTGGTTGATGCTGGCCAGCTGGTCGTTGCCCCGGGCTTTATTGATTTACATGCTCATGGGCAAGACCTCGAAAGTAACCGCTACCAGGCCATGGATGGTGTGACTACCGCACTTGAGCTGGAAGTTGGCGTCTTTCCTGTTGACCGGTGGTATGACGCGCGGGCAGGGGAGGGATTGATTAATTACGGGGCCTCGGTGAGTCATCAAGGTGCACGTGTGCGGGCGATGCGAAGCGCATTTGCAAGCGCTAACTCAGATGGATCGTTTTCACTTGGGGAAAGTGGTGATGACACGCTCTATCGTGCTGCCTCTGACGGAGAAATGTCTCGGCTTAAAGACTTTATGCAACAAGGGCTTCGTGCCGGCGGAATTGGCTTTGGCTTTGGGTTGAGCTATACGCCAGGGGTTAGTCATCGGGAGTTGTTACAACTATTTCAAGTCGCCGCAGCGTTTGAGGTGCCTTCATTTGTACATCTTCGATCTACGAGGGATTTTGCCCATGGTGGTCCGCTTGCGCCGTTTCAGGAGGTCATTGCAAACGCGGTATCCACTGGTGCGGCGCTTCATATTGTCCATATGAACAGCACTTCCGGTACGCGGGCCGAAGAGGCCCTCGCGTTAATACGTGGTGCCAGAGAACACGGTGTTGATGTGACCACCGAGGCCTATCCGTACACGGCGGGTGCGTCACTGATTGAATCACCGCTGTTTGATAATTGGGAAGACCGTGTGACGAGCGCTTATCGTACGCTTCAATGGGTCAATACTGGTGAGCGCCTTACCCCCGAGACGTTTACTGCGTATCGGCAAGAAGGTGGTTGGGTCATCATGCATGGTCGGTCCGAAGCAACAAATGAATGGATTGTGAGCCAATCTGATGTGATTGCGGCAAGCGATGGAATTCCATTTAGCGCGGGACGTGCACATCCACGAGGAGCAGGTACGTTTTCTCGGGTACTCGGCCACTACGTGCGTGACCGTGGTGCGCTGTCCTTGATCGATGCAATTCGAAAGATGACAGTATTGCCGGCGCAGCGACTTGAGACGGTTGTGCCAGAAATGAAGCAAAAGGGCCGTATCCAAGTTGGCAGCGATGCCGACTTGACGATTTTTGATCCGGCCACGATTATTGATCGAGCTACATACGAAGACCCGGACCAATACTCAGCAGGGATTAGTCACGTAATTGTGGCAGGTACATTTGTCGTTCGAGACGGAACTCTGCAAGAAGAAGCTCGCCCCGGCCGGCCGCTGCGCGGGCGGCACCTTGTTCCGTGAGTACCCTGACTTCTTAGTGGGCAAGTGGGCTCGGTCTGATCTGAAACTTCACCAGGTTACTTTTCGTACCTTTACCGCCCTCGATGTGCCAGACCGCATTGGTTCCATAGTCGGCCCAGACACCGCGCCCTTTCCATCCTGTATTCGGGTCGTCGATACGACCGTCCATTCCCCTGGAGTAGAAGCCTAGAGGGTACGGCACCCGCATGACGACAAATTCCTCGCTGTCGGGTAGAAAGGCCAAGAGTGAATCGGAGGTGGAACCGGTTGCAATTGGGATGTTTTCACCAAGACCTAATGTATCGAACTGGTCAACCCAGTTGTAATAATGAAAATCAGCGCTGCCATTGCTGCGGACACCCTTCATTTGCGGTCCGGGTGTGGCGTACAGCGTCCATCCTTCTGGACAATGTTGACCGGTAGCCGTGGGGCCGTTGAGGACTTGACATTGGTTTCTATCAAATTTGGCGAAATGTCCGCTGCCAGACAGTGCGGTCCAGACGATGCCGTTCTGATCGATATCGATCCCCCGTGGTGAGTATCCCTGAACAGAGCTGTTAGGGTTATTAAAGGGTGGTTGGTAGTACTCGGTAATACATGTTTCCGGGGGATTGTTCCCAAGTGAGAGTCTGGCGATTTGCCCTGGTACTCCGCCGGAGGCAGCCCAGACGACTCGGTCTTCTATTGGATCAGGAACAATGCCATACCAGCCGCGACCCATTTGCCGGTCCTTGGTTGGGTCCGGCGTTTCCCGGTAGCTCGTCCATTGTCCGATACGGCCATCGCCAGTCGTGTCGACGATGGTTGGACACCAGCCCTGCGAGGCTTGTTCGTCTCCCGTTTCTTCGTAGTGCTTCGTATCAATCCAACCGACTACGTCACTCACTGAACTAAAGTAGAGAGTATCAGCGTCATCAAATCCAAACTGTAAATGATGAGTGTTAAAGCACGTGTCGATGAGTTCAACTGATTCAGTTTGTGGGTCAAAGAACGCGGCGTGACGCGCAGCTCGTTCCAAGGGATAGTACTGAGCGAAGGCGTTACGGGATCCTTCTTGGCACCATGCTGGGTTACCTGGACCACGAATTTGATGGGTCATCCAGACTCGCCCTTGCGCATCCATCATCGGATTGTGTGGATTGCCCGGATTGTTCCAAATGAGTTCGTCGCCGTAGTACAACGACGGATTTGGCATGTCTTGTGCCATATACGATTCAAAATCGTCCTCGCCCGGGATGTCACGTACCGGTAATTCGACCGCATGTGATTCGTGGGTCTGTGGGTCGACCCAAACGAGCTTGTCATTGGCAAATTCAACCCCATAGACGGGACCGTCAGCATTGACACGAGGGTCGCGTT
>DTWD01000166.1 GCA_012963185.1 Acidobacteriota bacterium | reverse complement strand
TACGTCGGAGAAATATTCGAACTCTTTTATGAAATGAGTGGCGCGGGAGTTGAAGCGTTGGGACCAGCTCCATCGATGGCCTCTGATTTTCGTCGTGTTAAAGGCGCCGACGTATTTATGATTTTCATGGAATCGTACGGTGTTGTGAGTTGGAATCGACCCGAGTTTGTTGAGGCGCTAGCCGATAGTCGGGCTGCGCTTACTGAGGCGATAACTGAGACGGGGCGCTCCGTTGTTTCGGCGACTGTAGAGTCGACGACATTTGGCGGAGAGTCATGGCTCGCCCATGTGAGCCTGTTGTCTGGTACCGAGGTTCGAGACGATCGTGCTCATGCGCGATTACTGGCTCAAGAGAGAAACACACTCGTAAAAGAATTTGGGCGAAATGGGTATCGAACGATCGCAGTCATGCCAGGACATCTTATGGCCTGGCCGGAAGGCGAATTTTACGGTTTTGATGAAGTGTATGACCACGCAAAGCTGGATTACCGTGGGCCGCCGTTCGGATGGTGGAGTGTGACCGATCAATATGCTCTTGCGAATGTGGATGCGCTGGAGATCAAACCGTCTCAGCGGTCGCCCCGCTTCGTCTTTTTTCCGACTATCAGTACTCACGCGCCGTTCACACCGGTTCCCCCGTACCAGAGCGACTGGGAACGTGTGTTGACCGAGAGCCCCTATGATCAGAATTCTCTTGATCGTGCTTGGTCTGATTGGCCTGACTGGATGAATCTCGGTCCGAGTTATGTGAAGGCTCTTCGCTATGCCTACGATACAGTCAGTGGCTATCTGAGACTTCGTGGTGACCGTGACTTTGTCGTGTTATTAATCGGCGACCATCAACCGCCGTCTCTTGTTAGCGGTGAAGGGGCATCGTGGGATGTTCCTGTGCATGTGATCGCAAGTCGTGCGGCGTTACTGGATCATTTCCGTCGGGCTGGGTTTGCAGAGGGGCTTGCGCCTTCCTTTCCGGCAATAACAAGAATGGAGGGGCTGCTATTAACGTTGCTTAGTGCCTTCGGTGATCCGCCAGGCGCTGCCATGCAGCATGAGCAGCAGACCGAGCACACTCGAGGCAGTCTTCAGTAATACTGATCAGGGACATCGAGTAAGACACACTGACGACGGAGTTCTGCGTAGTCAATTCCGACTTGCTTGGCCGTGAGCGGTCCGCGGAGGTCACCACTGACGTCAAGGTGTTCCGGTAGATAGCGTTCGAGGGCTTGATATTCGCGGCCATATTCGGCTGTTGGAAATCGTCGTGTGAGGTGTGACTGACCATTGTCGTAGGACACGTCATACAGCGGATTGACGATGAGTGTGTCGCGTACCTCGAGGTCCGTCGGGGTGTCATGCCGATCAAATACCCAATTAGCGTTCGTTGCAATTAACGTGATCGCTGGTGTGCGTCCTAGGGCGTGAGGTTCGATGTTCGTCACCAAGTCAATCGCTGCATTTTCGAGAATCTCGTCGAGCAATACCTTGTCATCAAATAATCTGACTGGTCGCTGTGAGAAGAGCTGTCGATAAGACGACGGTGTTAATGTGTTCCCGGCTGAGACGTTTTCGCCAAGTGTATTGTGTAGGTGTGGCATCACAATAATTACGTCATCGGTGCCAATGCGTGTCATTTCGTCAGCACACAGGCGTTTGTGCCAAATGTATGGAAATGCGTCGGATAAAACGACGGTCGAGAAGATGCGAGAGGTAAACGGCAGTGGAGCACTCGCATCGCAGCAGATAGCCGTGCAGCCGATCGCCGTCGTGCGTGTGGCAATCCACAGTTTCCAATAGTAGAGATCGGCGAGCACCGTCTCTCCGGGCCGCGGACGTGCCAATAGACTCCTCGTCAGATGTCCTGAGCCACCACAGAGATCGAGAACTGCAGTTCCTGAATTGTAGTTGGGATGTGTTGTAAGGGCTCTGATTATTGCATCGGCGCTTCGATACGTTGGGTCTGAAAATCGGTGCAGGAAATAGTCTGCTTCAGCATCGTCCGAGATGATCCCAAGAAGTTCCCGATATGTGGGTTCCCGGTCGCCATCGGCGAGGGTTGACACGGCCCGTGCGGACGTACCGTCAAGCCCGAGTAGTATCTGTCGCGCACGACCTATATCGTTTGCATCAAGTGCGTGCAGTGCTTCCCGTGTGCAGTCATTCGCAAGGAATACTGGAATGCCGTCGACGAGTGGAAATGCACAGCACTCGCAACCCAGGATTGCCGTCCGTAGTTCTCCATTGATTTCATCGAATATCTCATCATTAACAACCGAGATAGTCATGCCGCAAAACGGACAACGTAAGAGTGAGATTATGTTTGTCTTCACGATGGCGACGGACTCGTTAGTTCAATAAACGCACGGCCTTGGCGGCCGATTGGAGCTTGGCGATAGTGCTCGGTGCCGAGAAGAAGAGATGCGTCCGCTTCCGGCACGTACGAGAGCACACCGTCGGTCAATTGTGATTTGTGGCACCGTAGTGCCAAAAGTTTCTGTCGACTGAAGCCGCTTGCCTGGAATATGAATGTGGGTTGTGGCGCAGCATGTCCCCATGCGTCAGGGTCCGAGATGCCAAGAATGTCTGTTGGGCTCGGCGAGGTCCCATCGTTTGCCGCGAACTGTTTGGCGACGTAGTCAGTTAATGCTCGCATCGCGTGTGGCGGTGTCGTGCCATAGTACAAGGCTGGCGTCTGTTCACGATGTAAATTGATGACTTTTGTGGTGCAGTGATGAACAGCGATGTGGTCAGGATGGCCGTACATCCCATCTTCGTCGAATGTAATGACGACATCTGGACAGTGATGGTCTAAGGCCTTGTTGATCTCGGCGCAGATTATGGCGGGGTCAATCCACGGCAGCATGCCATCTTCATGATTCAGTACGGTTGTGGACGATATGCCTAGGATGTCGCTGGCAGCCTTGAGTTCGGCTTGGCGACAAGCGGCAATATCGCCTGTGCCCTGACCATGTTCACCTTGGGTTAGGCAGAGGAGGCTGACCGTGACCCCCTGTGCTGAACAACTAGCCAAAAGTCCCCCGCAGAGAATGGATTCGTCATCAGGATGTGCCGTGATTACAAGGAGAGAGTGTTCGTTCGTGCTCATTGTTGTTCAGCGATGTCAAGTTGATTGGTTCCTGATTACGGAGGAGTAGATATCGAGATACTGGTCGACCATGCGGTCAATATTGAATTTTTGTTCGGCGCGTGCTCGTACTGCTTTTCGGTCGAGCGTAAGAACGCTAGCGAGCCCGCACACGAGTTCCTCAAGCGTGTCGTAAGCACCCCCGGTTACGCCATCGTCAATTAGTTCGTTGACTGCGCCGCGTCGGAGTGCTGCGACTGGCGTTCCACAGGCCATTGCTTCGGCCAGTACCAGTCCAAAGGATTCCGCTGCCTGAATCGGATAAAGCAGGGCTCGGGCCTGTCCGACCAGTCTCGCTTTCGTCGTACCAGTTACTTCACCATGGTAGGCCACGTGTGTTCCATCAACGAACGAGGCTATGTGTTCGCGATAGTAGTCATTTTCTGCCGCAGCCAGGATCAGCCGCATATTTGTGCGTCGGGCAGTAGTAATTGCTTCGAGGACTCCTTTTTCTGGTGCGAAACGCCCGAGGAACAGCAGGTAATCCTTAGGTGTGTCCTCAAAGGAAAAGTTCTCTATGTCGATTGCATGATGCACAACACCGAGCACCTCTAGATTCGTGAGTTGTTTGGCTTGGTGCCGTGATATGGCGATAAACGGGGCGTTCCCGTTACGTGCCCAGAGTCTGACTTCAGAAGGCATTGGGCTGTGGTGGACGGTGTGTACAAGCGGTGTTTCAGAAAGCTGTTGAAATGCAATCGCAAGTGGAGCGTATTCAGCGTGGCAATGGATAATGTCGAACTGTTTAGCTCGTTCGATGGCAGCGGAAATATTAAGTAATTCACAAAACTCCCATGGCCACAGTTCAGAGTCTTCGTTGTAACCGTGGGCAAATGTTGCATGCAAGCGGGCTGTCGTTGTTGAGGATTCTGTCGCAAATAGTGTAACGTCGTGACCACGAGCTATTAGACCGCGGGCAAGTAAGTCCGTCGTTGTTTCGATTGAGCCGGAGTGGTGAGGTGGAGTTGATTGCGCTACCGGTGCGACCTGAGCGATGCGCAGAGTTCGTGGCTGTTTCACGCTGTTGCCTTGTGGAGAAGCTGCTGCAGCACACTAGCTGCGCCAAAATGTTCACGAGCGATCTCTGTTGCGTGCTGAGTATGCTGAGAATAATTCGATTCGACCTCTGCGATGGCGTCAATCGCTTCAGCCAGGGTCGAAAAGGATAGTAGGCCAAGGCCTGTCGGGAGATGGTGACTCCAGCCCGTATCCTGCACTATGGCGGGTCGTCCTGAGGCCAGATAGCATTCTGTGCGGTCACTGAACCAACCCGACCAATGAGCTACATATGCGTGTTTGGCGATGCCGAATTCCGCACGCGAGTTACGAATAAATTGACGGTAGTCATGAATCGTTCTGGAGACGTCCATTGCGGATTCAGGATTCCAGCCTTCCCGACGCAGGAGTTCGAGCGGCCCATTGACCGCAAGCCTGAAATCCACGTCTACGTGCCTCGGAAGTTCGAGGAACCGTGCAAATTCCTTGTCTTTATTTCCGTCGAGATCGGTAAAACTTTCGGTGCGCCACGTCATAACCGTGGTGTACGGCGATGCTACTGAGTTGTGCTTAGTTCGCCAGAGGTCTGAGATTACCGGTTGCCAGGTTTTGTGCCAAGTAAACTCACCAGTCGGCACGTCGGATAGAGGTGTGCCGATATTAGCTCCGAAGGTGAAGAGTTGACTAAATCCGCGGAAGAATTCAACGTACCAAGGGTCTCCTTTTGCGATTGAGAGTTGCGTGAAGACTGGGTCCGTGTCGATAAAGATTCGGTGAGGAATGGCGTGGTATTCGTCGCGCCAGAACCACGACCCGCCAGACAGGTTGATGTAGAGGTCAGCGTCCCGGCAAAACTCCAGCAGTTCTTCGCGTGGCATTCCGTGATAGGTCTCATCGTAGTTAATAAAACACCACCGATGCCCGAGTCCAAATGAAGCGAGTGTGTCGTTGATATAGGTTGTGCCGTAGGTAGGGTCTTGGGAGAGGGTGTTAAGTTCAGGGTTGTAGATGCACTCACCTGTGTCTTCGATGTAACAGACATCGTGCCCGAGGTTTCGTAGCCCAAGTAAGTACATCAGTGAACACCACGTGACCCCACCGTAGGGGTATCGCGCAATGATGCCAGCGAGGACAATCTTCATGATGGGCCCTGCGTTGGTGTGTCTTCTGGTTGTCCATGAAAGAGCGCGCGTTCATCGAGCGTTCGCCCGTGTGAAAGTCGTTCCCAGAGTCGTCGATACAAGCGGGATGTTTTTAGCAAACTCTCGTGCGTGCCTGTGTCGCTGACCCGACCTTGGTCGACCACGATAATCTGGTCGGCGTCACGGATAGTCGACAATCGGTGAGCAATGACGAGGGTCGTCTGTTTCACTCTGGACCGCCGGATACTTTCAAACACGGCTGCTTCTGATATCGAGTCGAGCGAAGATGTTGGTTCGTCTAACACTAGGATAGGCGCTTCTTTAAGAAATGCTCGCGCGATACCGATCCTTTGCCGTTCTCCCCCAGAGAGCGTTGCGCCGTCCTCGCCTATCGTGGTGTTATAGCCCTCAGGGAGCCCGATGATGAAGTCATGGATTTGGGCGGATTGCGCTGCACGCACAATAGCTTCGTCTGTTGACTCTGTGTGTCCGAATCTGATGTTGTCCGAGAAGGTGCCAGCCAGTAATACCGGAGTCTGAGGGGCGAGTGCGACCTGGTTGCGTAAGGAACGCAGTCCGTACTCCGAGATCTCAACATCGTCGATCAAGATACGGCCTTCGGTCGTCTCGAACAGTCTCGGGATAAGGTTGACGAGCGTCGTTTTTCCCGCGCCCGTTAAGCCGACAATGGCAACGATTTCGCCGGGATGCGCGTCAAAAGTGACTTTCTTGAGAACCGTGCGTACGCGGTCGTATGAAAAACTGACGTTTCGGAATGCGATGTGTCCCGTGATGCGGCGGTTTGTTGTGTTTGGTTTGTCGAGTATCTCTGGCGCAAGAGAGAAAATAGTTCGTACTCGATCCGCACTAACGACCGCCTGTTGCAGAGAGCCAATTGTGTGAGCGATTGATGATATCGGGTCGTAAACGGCCGCGATGTACGCAATTACGACCAATAAGGTACCGAGACGAAGTGTGCCGTCAAGCACATGGATGCCGCCCATAATAAGAATCGATGCCGTGCCGATGAGCGTAATACCTGTCACAACCGCAGAAAATAGTGATTCTTGCCAAGTGAGTGTAAGGCGCGCCTGAATCGTTTCTTCGCTCGCGTGAACGAAGCGACTGTGTTCGTGGTTCTCGCGAGTAAAGCTTTTAATTGCTGCAATTGACCGGAGTGTTTCGTAAACACGTTCTATGAGCCAAGACTCACGTATTTTTACGGTTTCGGCACGGTCGACGAGAGTGCTTGTATGAAATCTGAGACACAAATAGAGAAATGGTGTGACGCCAACGGTCATGAAGGCGAGAACGGCATCAACCTGTAACAAAATCGTAAACATGACTAGGAGATTGATGCCGGCGATGGCGAGTGGGAACACACCTCCGGTTACCAGGTCATTAATGCAGTAGGCGTCCGCATCGATTCGGTAGACAGAGTCTGAAGTGCGGTGGGTTGTGTGGTGTGCCATCGGGAGCGCTTGCAGATGAGCGAGCAGTTGGCTCCTCAGGTCGTGAACTACTCGCTGGCCCATATCAACTTGAAGTTGCGTGTGCACCATTCGGGCGATTTCGCTTGCAAGTTGTATGACTAAACCGGAAATCGCCAGAACGATTAATAGACTGACTGCGTCGATGGTCCGGAGTTGGGGGAGCCATGCTGTTAGCGAGCTGGGTAGAGCGTCGCCCGTTAAGGCATTATCGACAATCAGTTTGAGCGTCCATGGCGCCAGTGCGGCGAGGCCGATTTCAGTAATCGATAGGGCGCTGATCCCGACGATACGGGCTAGATACGGCCGAAGAAAAGAGGCAGTCCACTGAAGTAATGACGTATGCACTTCGATTTTGGCATGCTATCACTTTGATACGAATTCAGACGGAATGGGGACACGAGGAAATTGACAGTAGAATGGTGACTGGCTAGCCAGGCTTAGGAGGGATTGGTGTTGTTCGCACGGATATTCTTGACTTTGACGATCGTAATGAGCGGTGCGGTAGTTGCTACATTGGCTCAGTCGAATTGGCCACAATTTCGGGGACTTGGTGGCGGTGTCATTGCCGATGCAGTGGCAGTGCCTGAGAGCTGGGGGCCTGATGAAAATATTGCCTGGAAAATCGATATCCCTGGCCGGGCATGGAGCTCACCTATCGTCTGGGGAGAGCATGTGTTTGTTTTGACGGTCATGCCGGGCGGTACCGATGATTCGTCTTTGCAGCCAGTACGACCGACTGAAACCTATCGAGCACGGTCTTTGGGTGGTTCAATGACGGGTGCTGACATTGTGAAACCGACGGAGAATTTGGAATGGGTTTTGTATGACGTCGATTTCGACACCGGCGATACGCGTTGGCGTCAGACTTTGCACACAGCGATTCCTTCAATGCCTACCCATCAAAAAAGCACCTTTGCCTCTGAAACACCAGTGACGGACGGAGCGCGCGTATACGTATATCTAGCAGATATTGGGCTCTACGCGTTTGATTTTTCCGGCAACGAAGTCTGGTCAGTGGATCTTGAATGGGTCCCTCGCAAAGACTGGGGTGCCGCGTCGTCACCGATTCTGCATGATGGTCGCCTGTATGTTGTCAATGACAGTGAAGCCGAATCGTATGTAGCGGCTTATGACGCGGAGAGTGGTCAAGAACTGTGGCGGGTTGCTCGCGAAGAAGGTACGAATTGGTCGACACCTTTTGTGTGGGAGAACGACGTTCACGCGGAACTCATTACGACAGGAACCGGGGGCGTCCGTTCATATAGCTTGGATGGCGACTTGTTGTGGGAACTTCATGGAATGTCTTCATTAGTCATCCCGACACCATTTGCCGCCCATGACTTGCTGTTTATCAATTCGGGCTACATTGCAGATTCGAATAGGCCAGTGTATGCGGTACGAGCGGGAGCCAGTGGCGAATCAGCGCCAGGGCGTCTATC
>DTWD01000165.1 GCA_012963185.1 Acidobacteriota bacterium | reverse complement strand
CGCCGACCGTCAAACTGCTCGGCAAGACTGATCAAACGACTTTGCAAGTCACTATCTGAGCGTTGCAACGAGGCTCCTGGTGCTGGAATCACAATAGCTATGCATTCTATCTCGTGGCGCTAGAAGTCAGCACTCCAAGACAGACTTTCGGTAGAACCCAGATTATTACCATTGATCAATTAGACGCAGTCGTGTCCCGCCAGCGACGATGCATCCAAAGCCATAGATACGGGTCCCTCCGAACACGTGCCTCAAGCCGATCGGTACACCGCTGCGTATATGTTCGAACGCGGTCGTCATCCTCTTCGCATGGCACCTCAATCGGTTTCTCGTACACCATCCGATAGCGCCCTCCCGGTAATGGCATAGCAAATACCGGAATAATTGGTGCGCCGGTACGTAATGCAAGTGATGCAATCGTAGATGTGGTTGAAGCAGGTCGACCAAGGTAATTGACCTGTACAGCACTCCGGTCCTGGATGTGTTGATCGACCATTAAACCTACTGACCCACCATTCTTGAGCGCCCGCAGTAGACCACGCACAGCACCTCGTCGGGACAGCACCTGCGTACCGACGCGAGTACGAATACGCTCTATTAATGTTTCCAGTAGGGAATTATCGAGAGTTCTTGCCACCATGACGATGCGTTGAAAACGAAACGCATGAACCATAATCTGTAGTTCCCAAGCACCAAAGTGGCCCGCAAAATACATAACGCCACGTCCTTGAGCTATTGCGTTATTAACATGCTCCTCACCTTCAAACTCAACGAGCTTGAGCATCTCATCTGCTTCCATCGCGTCGAAATTAAGAAAGTCAATACAGTGCCTTCCTAACTGAGCGAAAGTCGCACGTAAAATCGTCCGGCATTCAAAATCCGTTCGCTTTGGAAAAGTTATACGTAAATTGGACATTGCTAATTCACGACGTCGCCCATGCAACAGATAAAAAATCCAGCCGACTGCGGTCCCAAAACTAAGACTGACTCGCCGTGGCAAAACACGAACTACAGCTCGAATCGTCATTACAACGGCATATTCAAGTCGATACCACAGTGAGACCCTCATTTCTGAATCCCACTGCGATGCAATCGACCCAATAGCCACGAACGAAAATCATTCACCGGTTGAATCTGAACGATCAACGGTACCGCGGCCAACGAAAACGGAAGTGGCGCATGTGGAATAAATCTAACAGCGTCTTTTTCGGTCGTCATCACCCAATCGATGCCTCTATTTTTCGCTTGTTTTGCAATGCGACGAATATCCGAATCCGTGAATCTATGGTGATCTTTAAACGACAGCACATCCACGATATTAAAACCAGCACCCATAAGAGCATCTATGAATTGAGTTGGCTTTGCGATACCTGAAACAACCAGGATTCGCGCACCCTCCGCAATAAGCATGTTGTCCGAACGACCCTGAATCACGAGCGGATTTCCCACCATTCGCTCCATGCGGAAAATAGTTTCAAGCGGTAAGCGCGAGCCAATCGTTTCAGCTGTCGCTATATCTACCGCATCCACAATCGCAGCATCCGCGCACTGTGCAGTTTCTATTGGTTCGCGCAACCGACCACCCGGCAACGTTCGCTGACCAAAATCATCCTGATGAATCAGCAATAAATCGATATCTCGCTCAAGCACATAATGCTGAAAGCCATCGTCGAGCACATGCACAGTGGCCTCGAACTGTGTCTCGGCAAGGCGACCAGCAACATACCGATCTTCACTTACCAGTACACAAACATTTGATAATTGCTCTGCGAGCATTAGTGGCTCGTCTCCTGCCACATCGACACCGGCAAGAACACGACAGCGGTCTCGAACGACGACAACACCCTCAGCTCGTTCAGCGCGCCCGTATCCACGGCTCAAAATAGCTGGGTACTCACCTGCATCACGGAGAAGCTCTGCAATTAACTTAGTGACGGGGGTTTTTCCACTTCCACCAACGGAAAGCGCACCGACACTAATGACCGGTCGGGCTAGTTGTCGTCTCGAATCTGGATGCTGCTCATACCAACGCCGCCGTTTTGCAACAACACGAGCATAAAGTTTGCTCAACATAGAGATTTATGGCATTTGAATCACGGAATTATGCTCGATTGCACAGTCTCATCAGACACATTCTTGGTCTCTGGTGTAAGCAGGCCAGCAGCAATCGTCATGGTGCGTTGAGTGGCACCACGACAAGACTCTACAAGCTCTCGCGCCGCATTACCGAGTCTCTCACGTCGTCCACGGTTGCGCACCAAATCAACTAACTCAATCTCCAACTCAGTGTCATCGCGAACCTGTACCACAGCTTTCCGGGCAACGAAGTGACTCGTGATTTCAGCAAAGTTATCCATATGTGGCCCAACAACAATGGCTTTGCCCAACACTGCTGCCTCAATTAAATTGTGCCCACCAGCCGGAACTAGACTGCCCCCAACAAATACGACCGACGCGACCTGGAACAGACAAGCAAGTTCACCGATAGTATCGAGTAAAACAATTGGAGCATCAGAATCCTGACCTCGCAGCTCACTTCGGGCTTGCACGCGATACCCAGCTGCCTCGGCCATCGCACGAACTTCGTCGAAACGCTCTGGATGTCGCGGCGCAATAATTATCAGCGCGTCAGACGCTATCTCAAGAATTCGTCCAACGACTCTTAGCACCAGTTCTTCTTCTCCGCGAAGCGTACTGGCCGCAATAAATACCGGCCGCCTCTTTGTAAACCTAAAACAGCTAAGGACATCATCAGAAACGCGTTGTACGGCACTACTCATGGATGGATCAAGCGCATCAAACTTCACACTTCCTGTCACCGTTACACTACTTTGATCAGCTCCGATATCAACATAGCGCTGAGCCCATGTCGCCGTTTGGGCACACACTCGATCGACATCTTCAAAAACCCGCCTCATGAAGAACCGTACCAATCGGTAACGACCATAAGATCGGTCTGATAGCCGACCATTAACCAACATCGTTCGGACACCACGCTTACGGCAAGCCCGAAACAAGTTCGGCCAAATTTCCGTATCAATCACTATAAGCAGCTCAGGGGCAATTCGCTCAAGTGCCCGCGTGACCACCGGCGTGAAATCAAACGGAGCGTAAAATACGGCATCGAGATCAGATCCGAATTGCTGAGCCACATCTTGCCCAGTCGTAGTCGTGGTTGACATCAGCAATCTGTGAGCCGGGTAAGCAGTTCGAAGGGCGCGTATCAACGGACGGGAAGCAAGAGCCTCCCCAACCGATACGGCGTGGATCCAGATAGAAGCGGTTCGCTGAGGATTAACGCCAACGGGTAATCGTCCGAGACGCTGACTGAAGCCAACGAGTGGCTTCCCATACTTCCATCTTCGGTAACAAAGTGCTGGAAAAACGACCAGAAAATAACTAAATAGTAGTGCGTTGTACAAGAGGTACATGAAAACGCTTCGTTAATTAAACTTTATTAGTCAATCTCACGTTATCAACTGACAAGAAACCAAGTGATGCATTCATTGAAATGCGCGGTTTTGCCAAACCTACGACAGGACACTAGAATAGTCTGTTTGTTCACCTGACACACTACGACGCTGTAAGCAATTGAAGCAACCACGGAGGACCACTAATGGGTATTAAGGTCGGAATTAACGGTTTCGGGCGTATCGGCCGCAACATCATGCGGGCTGCCATGCAAAAGAGGGACGAAAACATCGAATTCGTCGCGGTGAATGACATTACGAATCCCGAAACGCTGGCGCATCTGCTTAAGTACGATTCCGTACTCGGAAATTTATCTGACAACGTCAGAGTGGATGGTGATGGCTTGAGTGTCGGTGCGCATCATTTTAAAGTCCTTTCGGAACGCGATCCTTCTGCCTTGCCTTGGTCAGAACTTGGGGTTGATATCGTACTCGAATCAACCGGTCTATTTACTAAACGCGAGGACGCGTCCAAGCATCTGGCAGCAGGTGCTCAAAAAGTCATCGTTACCGCACCTGCAAAAGAACCGGATGTAACTCTAGTTCTTGGCGTGAACGACGAAAAATACGATGCAGCAGAACATCACATTATTTCCAATGCTTCGTGCACAACAAACTGCCTTGCACCGATCGCGAAAATACTACACGAACAGTTCGGCTTACGTCGTGGTTGGATGACCACGGTTCACGCGTACACAAACGATCAAAAGTTGCTTGACCTTCCACATAGCGATTTGCGTCGTGCCCGGGCTGCTGGCGTCTCGATGATTCCAACTACAACAGGAGCTGCTCTTGCGGTGGGTCAAGTACTCCCAGAACTCAAGGGGAAACTTGACGGAATTGCCATACGTGTTCCAACACCAAACGTTTCAGTTGTTGACCTCGTCGCCGAGGTAGAAAAGCCGACCACTGCCGAAGAGGTTAATACGGCATTTGAATCGGCAGCAAATGCTCGTCTCCGTGGCATCCTACACCTGTCAAAAGATCCGCTCGTGTCAATCGATTTCAAGGGAAATCCGCATTCATCCATTGTCGATGCTGCTTATACAAAAGTGATGGATGGTAACTTTATTAAGGTACTGTCGTGGTATGACAACGAGTGGGGATACTCGTCACGCTG
>DTWD01000164.1 GCA_012963185.1 Acidobacteriota bacterium | reverse complement strand
GCTTGATACCTGTTTTTGGTTTCGCGCGGAGAATTGGACCGAGTTGCAGTATCGCGGAAGCCAGCTCACGGTTATGGTTACTTGGGTGTCCTTGCCACTCTGCCCCAAGCAGAATAAGATGATGTCTACTCTTTAATAGTGTCCCGGTGAGGGCGCGAAGAGGTATTAAGTGAAAAGATCAACTTCTTTCAGCGTGCGCTGTCCTGGCGCTTTAAGCTTTTCCGGCTGTCCTCAGGTTTTTTCTTTATCCGCTTTCTATCAATTGAGGTTCATGTGCCGGTAATGATGGAATCGGAACGCATCGGGCGGACACTCACCCGCATTGCACACGAAGTTGTTGAACGTAATCGTGGTGTCGACGATATTGCGCTGGTTGGTATCCGGCGGCGTGGTGTCCCGATTGCGGAGCGAATAGCACACATTCTTACTAGCATTACCGGTCGTAGCGTGGAGACTGGTGCCCTCGACATCACACTGTACAGAGACGACCTTATGCGTCATGCGGTGGCTCCTCAACCGCTTTTGCGAGAAACTGACATTCAGTTTTCAATTGACGAACGCCGTATTTTGCTTGTTGACGACGTCCTCTATACGGGTCGTACTATTCGTGCGGCGCTCGATGCTCTCATCGATTTCGGTCGTCCCCGCAGTATTCAACTCGTCGTCTTGGTCGACCGTGGTCACCGAGAGCTCCCTATTAAAGCTGACTATGTTGGCAAGAACATACCAACACCTCTCCAACAAAGCGTGCAGGTTCGCCTGGTCGAAGAGGACGGGGTGGATGAGGTTGTTTTATCGGATGTACAGGGAGAGGAACCTTTGGCTGACGGTGGAGGTGTTTCGTGAACATGCCAGTTAAAGTGCGCGAAACGGTTAGGGCGTCATCGGAGCTTGCGCCGTCCCGTTTGCGCTCGAAGCATCTCCTGAGCATTGAAGATCTCAACGTAGACGAGATTTTGTTGATTTTAGATACCGCTGAAGCGATGAAAGAGATCGGAACGCGCCGTATTAAAAAGGTTCCGACGCTTCGCGGTAAAACGGTGGTGAATTTATTTTTTGAACCTAGTACTCGGACCAGGACATCTTTTGAAATTGCCGAAAAACGGCTAAGTGCGGACACGTTGAATATGGTAGGTAGTACGTCCAGCATGCTTAAGGGCGAGACATTGATAGATACCGCTCGTAATCTAGAGGCAATGTCGCCGGACATGATTGTTTTACGTCATGCGGCATCCGGGGCCTGTCATTTGATGGTTGATGGTTGCAGTGCGAGGGTAGTTAATGCCGGTGATGGGATGCACGAGCATCCGACACAAGCGCTGCTTGACGCGTTTACTATCAGAGAACGGAAATCTCAGTTTGACGGCCTGAAGGTAGCCATCGTCGGAGATCTTCTTCACAGTCGTGTTCTCCGCTCAAACATACAATTGCTGAGAGCACTTGGTGCCGAGATTTGTGTATGTGGACCATCCACCTTGATTCCAGTCGGCATTGAGCGTTTTGGCGTGCATGCGACCACTTCGGTTGATGAGGCGGTCACAGATGCTGATGTTGTTATGTTGCTCCGCGTCCAATTGGAACGGATGCACGGCCATTTTTTTCCATCACTGCGCGAGTACTTCGCGCTATATGGCATGACATCGAAACGTATGGAAAGGGCAAAGCCGGGTGCCATCATCATGCACCCCGGCCCGATAAACCGTGGTGTTGAGGTGTCATCAGAACTAGCTGATGGGCCCTGTTCTGTTATTTTGGAACAAGTGGCGAATGGTGTGGCAATACGGATGGCGGTCTTGTATTTACTTGCCGGGGTAGAGGGCGACGAGGAGGCTTCGTGACGGTAGTATCCGTCCTATTGAAGGGTGGGCATGTGGTTGACCCTGTTCAAGGGTTAAATGGGAAGTTAGATATACGCATTGAAGGAGAGCACGTCGCTGCTATTGGTCCTGACCTTCCTGTGGATGCCTCTTTAGTGGTACCGATTCCTGCGGGATTGATTCTTTGTCCGGGTTTTATCGATATGCATGTCCATTTTCGAGAACCAGGCCAAGAACATAAGGAAACGATCGCTTCTGGTGCGGCGGCTGCAGTGGCTGGTGGATTTGTGGCAGCGGCATGTATGCCAAATACTGATCCGGTGAATGATCACGTTGGAATTACAGAAGAAATACTGCATCGGGCGAGTGAGGCGGCTCTCGCTAAGGTCTACCCGATCGGTGCGGCGTCGTTAGGTTCTCGTGGTGAACAGATGACGGAGATCGGTGCTCTACAAGCAGCGGGGTGCGTAGGGGTATCAGATGACGGACACCCTATTGCCAGTGCGCTCATGATGCGGCGCACTCTCGAATACGTATCTATGTTTGATATGCCGGTTATTAACCACTGTGAAGAACCATCGCTCAAAGGCGATGGCGTAGCGCATGAGGGTTACCGAGCGAACGCACTTGGCCTTCGTGGAATTCCCGGGGAGTGTGAATCGATTATGGTCGAGCGTGACGTTAGCCTCAGTGAGTTGACGGGCGGCGCTGTCCATGTTGCGCATATGAGCGCGCGGCAATCGCTTCGTGCGGTTCAGGTTGGCAAAGAACGAGATGTTCGTGTGACCTGCGAGGTCACACCGCACCACCTGACGTTGAGAGACGAAACGGTCCTGGGCTTCGAGCATGACGGCTCTCCCTTCGCACCTCTGGCCCCGGACGCCTACGACACCAACGCCAAGGTGGCGCCGCCCCTCCGCGCCCGGG
>DTWD01000163.1 GCA_012963185.1 Acidobacteriota bacterium | reverse complement strand
TCGTGCCAATAACAATCGAGCGCAGCATTGCTGCCGATACATCCTGGTCATCAAACCAACAACTTGGCGTAAATGCCACATGGAGAAGACCAGAAATATCACGACGAAAGTAGAACAGCACCGAGAACAACGTGCCAACGTGACAGGCCACGTCAAAGGCAAGGGCAACTTCAGGTTCCGGCTCCCAACCGAAAACCGCGCGCACCAATAACAGATGCGCCGAACTAGAAATAGGAAGAAACTCGGTAAGTCCCTGAACGACGCCGAGCAGCGCAGCCTGAAGCGAGGTCACAACTCTCGTTTGAGCGAATCCTCAACTATGACGCCCGTGCTTTTCGGGACCGTCGCTTCGGACGTTGAGAAATGGCCTCGTTTTTTGATACCACTGGAACATTCGCCTGACGGACCCGTGTCGCTTTGCGCTCCGTAATTACAATGGCAATCATTGCCGCAATAAATATAGTGGAATAGGTCCCGCTAAAGACCCCTACGAGCATCGTAAACGCAAATCCTTCCAACACTTCGCCACCAAAAACGAAGAGCGCCAATACTGCTACACCAGTCGTTCCGGACGTAATAATCGTGCGGGCAAGCGTCTGATTAATACTGACATTAACTAAATCAGCAAAGGTGTCACGGCGCATGCGCCGAAGGTTCTCCCGCACCCGATCAAACACCACTATCGAATCATTAACCGAGTACCCGGTGATAGTTAACATAGCGGCGACCACATTCAATGACAATTCGTAACCAAGGAACGTAAGCAGTGACAAGGTAATCGCAATGTCATGCGCAACAGCAACCACTGCGCCGACAGCAAAACTGAACCGAAAGCGAAGGCCGATATAAATAAGAATGCCCGCCATCGCAAAAACAAAGGCACTGATACCACGCTGCTGAAGCTCTTGCCCTATAACGGGACCTACTAATTCCTGTCCAATTACTTCAAAATCACCCAGGCCAGCACCTTCAAGCGCGGCCATCACGTCATTGGCACCTGCTTCGAGACTGACTCCCTCCTCCGGCCCAGAGATCGGCAAGCGAACCAGCACTTCGTTATCACCGATATCACCGTACTGCTGAATAACTTTCTCCGGAATCATCGCGAGGGCACCACGAACAGCCCCTTCGCCAACCGGTTGTTCAAACTTCAAAATAATCAGCGAACCCCCAGAAAAATCGATCCCGAGCGGTAGCGACCCTCGCACGACCGTTACAGCCAAGCCGACAGCAATAACAAGGACCGACAATGCCAGTGCCGGCCAGCGCAGACCAATAAAATCGATGTTCGGTGTTTTAAAAAGAGCCATGTCAAATACTCAGTGTCGCGACACGGCGACGAGAAAGAATCGTCTCAAATAGGGTGCGTGATACAAAAACAGCCGTAAACACGTTCGCAACGAGACCGAAAAATAGCGTCGTAGCAAATCCTTTAATCGGGCCAGAGCCAAACTGAAATAGAAACGCAGCCGAGATAAGTGAAGCGACATGCGTGTCGATAATGGTGAGAAGCACTCTGTCAAAACCAGCGCCAACAGCCGTTTTAATACTTCTTGCGGAACGTAGCTCTTCTTTAATCCGCTCGAAAATAAGCACGTTCGAGTCGACCCCTATTCCAATCGTCAGAATCAATCCTGCGATACCAGGCAACGTGAGTACGGCGCCGACATAAGACATGCATGCCATGAGAATTAGCAGGTTAAGCACGACGGCAACAATCGCATTAATCCCGGCGAGCTTGTAATAAACGAGCATAAACAGCGCGACAACAATCAAACCAGCGATTGAAGCAGCTACACCAGCCCGTATCGAATCAGCTCCCAAGGTCGGCCCGACCGTGCGCTCTTCAAGATAGGTAAGGGAAGCCGGCAAAGCCCCCGACCGGAGTGTAATCTGTAGGTCTTCCGCTTCCTGCTGCGTCACGCCAGTAATCTGACCACTATCGCTAATCCGTCCCTGAATCGTCGGCGCAGACCGAATTTGTTCATCCAAGACGATGGCAAGTGAACGACCAAGGTTCTGACCTGTAAGGTCCCCCATCTTACGCGCCCCCTCGCGATTCAAGGTGAAGCTCACAGCTGGTTGGTTAAACTCATCAAGAGATGGACGGGCATTCCGAAGGTCACGTCCTGAAACCGCCGCGACACGACGAACCAGGTAATACAGAGGTTCCGTCGACCCACCAAGCGCGTCCGGAGAACCGGTGATAACTTCCATATCAGGTGGCACAACACCATTTCTGGCCTGCAGTAATAATTCGCGAGTTGGTGACGGACCTTCTTCAACAAGTTTGAACTCAAGTAATGATGTGGACCGAATCAATTCCTTTGCACGTGCAACATCGGTCACGCCTGGCAACTGAACCAAAATCTGATTGCCACCAATACCATGTGGGGCAACGATCGGTTCAGACACACCAAGTTCATTCACACGACGTTCAATAGTCTCAAGTGCTTGGCGTACTGCCTCGTCTCGCAACGACGAGGCAATTGGACCACGCATCCGAAACGTATAAACCCCGCCGGCTCCAGGCTCCCGGTCATAGGTCGCTGATAGTCGTTCATTGGCTAGTCGCCGAAACTCGGCGTCTTGGTCGGGTGCCACGCCTTCTGCACGTATGGTTGTCGCATCAACCGGAATCATCGTGACACGCGTCAAACCTTGCAGAGACAACTGCTCTGACAATTGCTCCGCGGCCAGCTCAGTCTCGACCTGCAACGCATCGTCGGTCTGTACACGCAAAACCATGTGCACACCACCTTCAAGGTCGAGCCCCAGACGTATGCGATCTCCGGGGGGATAGACAGCCCAAGCGGCAATCGCAGTAATTGCGACGATCGAGAGTAATTTCCACTGTAAATTTTTTTGCATGGTTCTATGTTTTAAATGTGTAACTCGCCTTAGGACCTAGAGCTAGAGCCATCTTGAACCACCGGATCCTCACCTTGATACCCGGCAATAGCGGTACGTAATATCTCAACCCGAACCTTATCGGCAATCCGAACGGCAACCGTTTTCTCGTTCACTTTCGCAATAACACCATGAATCCCGCTAGTAGTAACAACCTTATCGTCGACCTTTAATGAACTTTGGAATTCTTGCACTTTCTTCTGCCGCCGTTTCATCGGGAGCAACACAATGAAATAGAAAATTCCTGCCATCGCGATAAAAGGTAACAGTGAAACGAAAAAGCTCGGTTGCTGACCTGGCGGCTGGGCCATTGCGAACAGGACGACCTGCTGAAAGTTCATCATTCAATTAACGATTTCAATTCCGAACACAAACTTCATATTTACGGGCGATCTGGCTACCGTCGGCGGGAGTACGTTTGATGGAAGGTTTGCCGGAACGTTTCGAACCTGCCCAGCTTTATAGCCTCTCTGATCCTACGCATCGTGTCAAGATAGAAGTGTAGGTTATGCAGCGTGTTAAGGGTAGTTGACGTGATTTCCTTTGCCAGATACAAGTGTCTCAAGTACGCCCTTGAGAAATGCCTACAGGTGTAGCATAAGCACTCTTCATCGATAGGCCGCTCGTCAATAGAAAAAACCGAGTTCTTAATGGACATAGGGCCAGTTTTTGTGAAAAGTTGGCCGTTTCGTGCGTTTCTCGTTGGGAGTACACAATCGAACAAATCAACGCCTCTAGCAACCGACTCCACGAGGTCGTCTGGCATCCCGACACCCATTAAATACCGTGGTTTCTCGGGTGGCAGCAGAGCTGCCGTCTGCCCTGTCACCTCGTACATCGCCATGGTAGGTTCGCCAACACTTAATCCACCGATAGCGTACGCATCAAAGCCAAGAGCTACCGTGCCGCGGACGCTCGCCTCTCGCAATTCCGGGTAAAACCCTCCTTGTACGATGCCAAATTGAACTTGGCCTGGGGTCGTCATAAGCGAACCCGTTCCACTGGGGCTTCCAACAATATGTGCGTGCCGTTCACGACAACGCGCTGCCCACCTTAACGTTCGCTCCATTGATTCACGAGTTCCATCAACAGTCTCCGGGTAGGACGTGCACTCATCAAACGCCATTGCAATATCACTACCGAGCCGTGCCTGAATGTCAGTTGCAAGTTCTGGCGAAAGTTCATGCAGACTGCCATCAAGATGCGATCGAAAACGGACTCCCTGCTCCGTGATAGTGCGTCGAGGAGTGAGACTGAAAACCTGATACCCCCCACTGTCAGTCAGAATAGGGTGTGACCATCCCATAAATCGATGTAATCCACCTAGCTTCGCGATTAACTCGTGACCAGGGCGAAGCAGGAGGTGGTAGGTATTCGCAAGAACAATCTCAGCACCAACGGCTTCAAGATCACGCGGTGTCACCGCTTTGACCGCTCCCGCAGTCCCAACCGACATGAAAGCAGGTGTCTCTACCAAACCGTGTGGTGTGCGCAGTTGCCCTCGACGTGACAGGCCATCACGTGCCGTAATAACGAAACCAAACGAATTAGTCGGCAAGTCACGTATACTACAGCCCATCCGTGAAGCGCCTCCGCATCGGCGTCATCTATGGCGGCCGATCAAATGAGCACGAAGTTTCGCTGGCTTCAGCCGCTTCAATATTCGACCAGCTCAATATAGAGCACTACGAACCGGTCCCTCTTTTTATCGACAAAGCAGGAAGTTGGCGTATTCCAAACCAATTCCCGACAACAAAATCAGCCGGCACCCTCATCGAACAATTTCGAAATAACGACCCGCCTGAAAAGATTATCAGCAGCGAAGCCATTTTGATGCCGTGTCCAACACCAGAAACAGTTCTCACAATAGCTCGCGATTCTTCTGTTCAAGGCAAAAGTGTTGACCGTGCCGTTGTCCGTGGATTTTCTCTGGATGTGGTTTTTCCGATCGTGCACGGCAGCTACGGTGAAGACGGTACGCTGCAAGGACTTTTAGAACTGGCCAATATCCCCTACGTTGGCGCGAGTGTTCTGTCATCGGCCCTCGCCATGGACAAGACCATGGCGAAGGTACATTTTGCAGCGCACGGGCTACCACTCGTGCGCCACATGGTTATCTCCGCGAAAGATTTCGAACAAAACCAGGATGGAGTAATCAATACGTTAGAGCTAAAACTCGGCTATCCAGTCTTCGTGAAACCAGCTAACCAAGGCTCAAGTGTCGGAGTCTCAAAAGCAACCGATAAGAACACATTGCGTTCTGCTCTCGCGACAGCTTGGAATTTTGACGATAAATTGCTCGTCGAAGTTGCCGTCGAAAACCCTCGAGAAATTGAGTGCTCTGTTCTGGGAAACGAAACACCTGAAGTCTCAATCCTGGGGGAAGTCATACCTGCAGGAGAATTCTACGACTACGAAGCCAAGTACCTCGACGATCGTTCCGAACTCATCATCCCGGCAAAACTGACCAAAATACAAACGCAAAGGATCCAATCAATGGCCGTTACTGCTTACCAGGCACTCGACTGCAGTGGTCTAGCAC
>DTWD01000162.1 GCA_012963185.1 Acidobacteriota bacterium | reverse complement strand
GAAGTCCAGGAGCAAGCACCACCGCCTTTCACAGGCTTCAAATAAGGATCACTCTGAAAGAAAGCATTAGTCAGGAGGTGACCTCCCTCGTGCAGACCAAAACCAAGCCCGACACCAAACAGCCCACGGCAGAGTGCGCATCCTCCTTGTTCGTCCTCGATTAAGGAAACATGCTTACTGCTTCGTGCAAGGCTGAACTGAGGAAGTAACTGCGTGTCACAAAAACGCACCTCTCGGAACATCACCTGGGCATCGACTTGTGCACTACAGAAGCAGAGCGCCAGAAAAACAAGACCGGCACGGATGTCGCATCTGTCAATAAGGAAGGAGAACAACTTGTCAGTCGTGTTCGATTTTACGCAGGCGGCAGGTGAACAAGATAATTGACGCCGTCGCGGTTCAACCAGACTCGCACGTAATCAGCTTCCTTCAACACCACAACACGTGCCTCATTACGCAACAGTCCGCTTTCCGACACTTCGCTCATCTCACCGTCAGAAATCACGACCGCTAGACCACGGCCTGCCACAGAATCACCAGACACGAACTCCACCCAACGCCCCATCGACTCAGGACCGTCATCAGCTAACCGTAGGAGATACATCCCCGCGGCAAGTTCTTCACCATCAGCGAGTACCGCTGACGGAATCGTAATTTCACCACGTGCTCGGCGAGCGACTGCTTCTTCTCGTAATCGTTCAACCTCAGCGACAAAAGAAGAAATGCCACTATTCACACCCTGCGCGGACGCGAGGGCTGAATTTGCCTCACGCTGAGCATCAAACAATTGTTCCCCAGCCAACAACCGACCCGTCTCACCAAGCGACGACTCTACGTCGTTGAGATCAGACTCCCATACCATCGCTTGCTCTTCAGGAAGATCATCCTCGGCTATCTCCGTAATGGATACTCGCGCCGTCGCAACTTCCTCCTCGGCACTCGACACCACTCGGCCCGCTTCGGTTCGCAGTCGTTGTTTCTCTGAATCAATCGCTTCCTCAACCGCATCAACCGCCATACCAACTGAACCAATCAGCTCATTAGTTCGTTCGTAGTCACGTAATAGCGCAAAGCTTTGCGCCTGTGCCTCTAGTTCTGTATCAAGCTGCCCCACCGCATCTTCGGCATTGCCATAGGCCTCTGACGCATACGTCTCCGCTTCGGATTCAACTGCTGCAAGCCGAGCCTTGACTGCATCGACGGGCCCCATGGGAGCTTCCGCACAGCCAGACGTCATAAATGCAAGTGATGCCGTCAGTAATGTCAGTAGAATTCGGTTACTCAATGGCTTTTCTCCGTCGGTCTCGGGTATTAGTAATAAGAAATATAGCGCAGCGCGGTGCTACAAGTACTCGAACGAGGGGCAAAAGATTTATTTTTATGCAAATCGAGAAAGCTAACAGGCTGGATTGCCGCTTCACCATAAAAAAATAAGCCGACCTGGTAATGCCAGCCTAGTCCATCGTCCCGTGAACTTTCCAATAACTCCAACACACTACCTGACCACTTCTTCCACTACGTAATCACTTTGCGCTAGCGGTAATGTATTTAATTGCGACTAGACCCCAAGACCGAAAGTACGCCTAATTACGGTGCAGGAAAATAGGCAATCCGT
>DTWD01000161.1 GCA_012963185.1 Acidobacteriota bacterium | reverse complement strand
TGGTCAAGATACCTTGCCTGTGCCATTTCCCACAGAGTCATGTCTATGTCACGTGTTCCTCCGCCAGATACCGGCAGAAACTGTCGCTCGCGACTGGCGATTTCTTGGGCTTCTGGGCCGTATTCATCAATACTCAGATAAAACACTTCGGCGCCTTCCGGTTCAGGACTTACCGACGAGTTAGCATGCAAACTGATGAAGAGGTCCGCATTGTTGTTATTGGCAATTGCGGCACGACGGTCCAGTTGAACAACGGTGTCTCTTGTGCGGGTTTGAATGACACGCACCCCAAGACGCCGTTCAAGCGTGTCGGTTAGAAGGCGCGCTATATTCAGGGTGACGTCTTTTTCAAGAGTGCCATTTGCCCCTTTAGAGCCTTCATCTAAACCTCCATGGCCAGCGTCAACAACAATAGTTCGGATAGCGGGAGAATCTTCGAATGGCGGAGGGCTATCACCGAACGTCGATGAGGAATTATGGACCGACGGCGGTTCTGATGAAATCGAATCAGTGATTGTTCTTGGTGCGACGGCTACGAACTCGATAACTAGCTGAGATGAATTGTTTGTTATTGAATGACTCGTCACATTGTATGAAGCGTATGAGGGGCCGACTTCCAGGAATAGTCCCGGTGGCGACTGACTTACTGTGATATCCCGGATAGTTTCTCCACGTGCTTGCGGATGCCGCGTTATTTCAATGGCATCGGAGTCAAATCCAACGAAGATTCGCCCAGATTCTTCAGTGATAAGGTGTGCCGTTTCTGGTGTGATCTCTAGACTTAATTGTCCTGACTGCCCGCGGTGGCGGTATCGACCAGAAATACGAGGCACGCTCACGTCACCTACAAGCAAAAGACGTGCGGTTTGTCTGAGTTCTAAGCGTTCATGGTAAATAGGTGCTAGTGCATCGTTGAGGAAATTTAGAGGAACAAACCAAGTGTCTTCAAAAATTGTTGGTGGAGCACCAAGTGATACGAGTTGTCCATTCACCGAGACGAAAGGTTGGTCGGCTGTCAGAATCACAGTTTGCGAGTTAGTGCTCACTGTCCGAGTGCGTGTTCCGGTGTCTTCTCCGAGCTCGAGTTCAAATTGGACAGCGAGCGTTTCTAGAGAGAGCATTTCACTACCGCCCACATCGGAGATATCGAGTGTTTGTTGCCCGCTATTCCGCAGAACACTGAGAGGTTGTGCGTTCGTTTCTTCGCATAGCGAGGGCAGGAGTACCCCAAAAATGACGATGTAAAAGATGAAGCCGAAAGAGCGCGTCATGTATTGCGCCAGGTCAGAAAGATCAGCGTAGGCTCATCATAGCACCTACGACGTTAAAGGGGCTTGTGCTTAAGAGAACACCGTTGCATTTTAGGATGTAACTCAACAATTAAATATGCTGCAGTTTATGTAAGCTTTCGTCGACAGAGATCGTGTGCTTGTGAGTAACTTCAAATTTCATTCGTACCTGTTGTCATCCGAACTTGCAGTCTTGCTCAATCCAGTATGGACCTTTCTCACGGTAACTGATACTCCCGTCCGTTCGGACGTTATCTTTGTTTTTGGTAGTCAAGACATTCTTGTACCGGACCATGCCGCGGCATTGTATCGAACTGGTTATGCAGCGACCGTGTTGGTAACTGGACAGTATGGACGGATGACTCGCAATGTTTTCGAAAAGCCTGAGGCGTTGGTATTTAAGGATGTGTTGGTTCGTTCTGGTGTTCCATCACAGGCTATCGTGGTGGAGACAACAGCTCAGAATACCCTTGAAAACGTCACAAAAGGTCTCTCTTTATTGCGGCAAAAAGGCGTTTCTTGCCAATCAGTTTTACTTGTAGCGAAACCATTCGTCATGCGCAGATGCGCGGCGACGTTCGCTCGTCAGGCACCGGATGTTCGCGTATCTTGTTGCCCGTACACGGATGAGATAGCTGCGTCAATTGACCGGGCACCTTTTAACTTTGCAAGACGCCTTGTTGAAGAACTCGACCGGATCGATCGCTATGCCAGTAATGGCGATATTGAACGCCAACAAATGTCGAAGCGTTTACGAATGGCTGCACGGCAAATCCTTGATCATATCGGTTCGGTCTAGCGCAGTCGTACGCGGGTACGAATCAACCAAACTGTATAGCACCCAATACTTGATCCGATGACGCCGATACTCTGTGGAGTAAGTCCAAATATACGATTGCCTTGTGTAAGGAACTGGACTACTGCGAACAGCCCAACGCCCGCGATGATGCTGCCGTAGGCTTCGGCTATACCCAGTCGTCGCGTGTAGAGCCCAATAAGGATCGGGACGAACAAACTAACTACCAGTAGTGAGTAAAAGATAGTGAGTAGACTGATCATAGAGACGGCTAGAATGGCGAGACCAGTCCCTAAGATACCGCCAGCGATGGCCGCCTTTCTCGCGACGTCGAGCACTTCTTGATCTGAAGCATCAGGGTTAATGAATCGATGGTATAGGTCCTTTGCTAAAGAAGTGGCAAGCATGAAGAGGATGGCATCCGACGAACTTACTTCTGCAGAAAAAAGAGCAGCCAGTCCAAGGGCTCCGACCATTGGTGGAACACTGTCGATAAGCAGGCTCGGAAGCGCGAGGGCAGGGTCAGGCAGCGATGGGTAGGTTGCTCGAGCAATAACACCAAACAACATTGGAACTGCGGCAAACAGGAGCAGCACTATTCCATTTAGCGCGACACCTAATCGGACAGCGCGATCATCACGAGCGCCGTAAACCTTTTGGATAAGACCTGGTGAAACGATGAACGCTAGGCCTGGAGAGATAAGGTAGAACCACCCTGAGTCTCCTCCTTGCAAGGGGTTCCAGAATTGTTCAATGTTGTGAGTCGCTTCATAGACTTGACCGAACCCTCCGGCGGTGTTCATTGCAAGCGGAAGTGCAATGATAAAGCCGAGTAGTAAGACGACCAGTTGGATCAAATTGATCCAGGCAGACGCGAATAATCCGCCGGCCGAAAAATAAACAATGACGACGGCCCCGCCGATGATAGACCCGATCCATCGTTCCAGACCGGTAATGACGTTCAATACAAACCCAATGCCAATTAATTGCACCGCAAGTAGTGAAAGGGTTCCAAAGCACATCAGAGTGGTAATGGTGGCGCGTACGCCTTTGCCAAAGCGGAAATCAAGGTAATCGCCAAGGGTATGGAATTGATTTTGTTCTGCGAGTGCTCGCATGCGTGGGCCGATCCAAAAGGCAAGTACCATCGATCCTATGCCTGCAGAGCCGACCCACCACCAAGAGCTCAGACCGTTCGCATAACCAAGACCGGTGGCAGCGACTGTTGAGCCCGCACCGATATTGGCTGCAAGCATCGTTGAAAATATGAGAGTAGGACCGAGTTTTCGCCCTGCGACAAAAAAATCATTCGCGTTCTGTACGCGACGACCCAACCAGAGCCCGATGCCCATCAATGCCAGTGCGTAGATGAGGAGCACGACAAGGTAAAAAATAGCCATTAGTATTCTTTAAGTTCGTCAGAATTGTGTCGTAATTTATAGCTTGAGGCACACTAGCTCAACTTGAGGGAGGTTGTGGATGGACTGGATCGGAAACCCGGACATGTGGATTGCCTTGGGGACACTGACGACACTCGAAATTGTTCTCGGCATTGACAATATTGTTTTTATTTCGATCTTGGCTGGGAAACTGCCATCCGATCAGCAGGCAGTTGCCCGTCGCGTCGGGCTCGTCGCGGCGATGGTCGCACGGATCGGGCTATTGTTTTCGCTGATATGCAAGGCACCACGTTGAAAGGACCCTATAGAAGTGATATCGAAGGATTTCTGTGCCGTAAGCTTATCACATAAAATCGTCAGAACT
>DTWD01000160.1 GCA_012963185.1 Acidobacteriota bacterium | reverse complement strand
TGCGTTGAATGTGCTCTTTGGGCGGAACAATACGTTCGGTGATACCAGGCTGGCTTATCCCGTAATGAGTGCGGCGCGCGGAGATGATGAACTCCCTCTGCCTGCAGATGGACAGGCGCGGCTTGTGGTCTGGCTCGTGGCCGATGAAGAACTTGACTGGTGGAAGAAAGCCGATCAACGCCGGAAACGGGCCGCCGTGTGCACGGCCACAGCAATAGTGCAATTGCTCGAGCAGTCGGACAGCAGTACAGCGGCACTGGTCAAACCCTCTGACGTGGCGGTATTGACACGACAGAATAAGGAGGCGGAACTCGTCGCGACAGCATTGGAGACGCGTGGGGTGCCAGCGGTGGTTCGGGGCGACAAGGATGTCATGAGGAGTGAGATGGCGTCGGAGTTATCCCGAATTCTCCGGGCGGCATTGTCGCCGCATCAGGACGGATCGCGCCGGGCGGCGTTGTCCACGCGACTCTTCGGCTACGACGCGGAACAATTGCAGACGATGTCGGATGCGGACGCCGAACGACACCTGACACTGTTTTCTGGGTTGGGCGATCTCTGGCGACGCCGTGGCATCGCGGCATGGATGGCCATGCTTGAAAATTCGTCCGATGTATTGGTACGACTGGCGGAACTACCCACCGGCGAACGGTTTCTCACTGACCTGAGGCACTTGTTCGAGCTGCTCCATGTCGAGGAGGCGACTGAGGGGTTATCACCGGAGCTGTTGCTGCGCTGGTTTGACGGCCAGCAGATGTCTGCAGCAGAGGTGACTCAGGATGAACGGTTGTATCGGCTTGATAAGGACGACTCGGCGGTACAGGTTGTTACGGTACATAAGGCAAAAGGCCTTGAGTTTGACTTTGTGTTTTGTCCGTACTTATGGTCTGCGTTCGAACCAAAAAAAAAGGAGAGCACGCAGCTATTAGTTCGGCGAAGTGAGGGATGGGTGCTTGTTGATAGCGACCAGCAAGACGTCTCGGGCGATCGATTGCGAAAACAAAGTGCTGATCTGAAAGAGGAAATCCGACTCGCATATGTGGCACTGACGCGGGCGATGCGGCGTGTGACGATACTTGCCGGCCCGATCGGGTACGGGCAGAAGAAGAGTCCGGTCCCCCCGAGCGGACTGGACTGGCTCCTGCGCTCCGAGCCGTTACCTGACTCGCTGGAGAATTGGTATGTGGCGATGTTGGAAGCCAAAAAGGAAAGTGTGGGATCTTGCGGTCACGGGGAAGTGCTTGAACAACTGTGTCGTGAAAAACCTGAGGTGATTAGTCTTTGTGCGGTTCCGGTCCCGACTGAAACGACTTGGAACCGGGGTGCCCGTGCGGACGCCGACCTTCGCGCTCGGTCAGCGCCAATACTAGCCCTGGATGCGTGGCAAATGAGTAGTTTTTCGGCGCTGGCGCGTGGGTGGCATGAGGAACAGGACCGGCGCGACGACGTTATGAATGAGGCGATCACTATAGAAGGTAGTGGAACCGCAGGCGGTCAGGAGGGGCAGGTGCCAATGGCTGAGTTCCCGCGCGGCACTCGGGCGGGTAACTGTTTGCATGATTTGTTGGAAACATGGGATTTTGCGGAGGATCCGGTCGAGTTAGTGAGACGGAGCTTGCGCCGACACCGGCTGTATTCGGACGAATCCGCCAGCGCGGTTCAGCGGATGCTCGAGGATCTAAAAAGCGCACAGCTTGAGTCGTTACAAACGCCCCTGTCACACGTTGCGAATGATCATAGGTTGTCGGAATGGGAATTTTATTTACCGCTCGCATCGACACGGATTACGGGCACGTTGCTCGCGGAGATATTTGCTCGTCACGCACGAACGGAGGACGAAGTCCACTATGCGGGCAGTCTTGCAAGCCTGCCTGGCCAGGCCATGGCAGGTCTGTTGACCGGGTATATCGATCGACTCGTGCATACGGACCAACGATGGGCCGTGCTTGATTGGAAGAGCAATTTCCTGGGGGCGCGCAGACGGGACTATTCACAGGCGGCGATGTGGGCTTGTGCGACATCAAAGCATTATGTGCTTCAGGTGCATTTGTATCTGGTCGCGCTACGACGGTACTTGGGCTTATTTGGGACAACGGCGACGGCACGATCGGGTTGTGTTGTATTTATGCGCGGGGTACAGCCTAGAACGAGTGAAGGGGTACTTGAGATTCAGCCGCCAGAGTCGTTACTTGTTGAGCTTGACGAATTGTTCGCGAGCGGAAGTTTATGAGCACGGCGGTGTCACGTTTGCTGGTCAGGCGATGGGGCCTTCCGGCCGTGGCGTTGCCTGTCGTCGATCGATTTCTTGAGGCGTGGGAGGACGGGCACACGTCGATTGATCTGGAATCTGATGAGATCGAACTACTGACTTCCTGTCCGGCTGTGAGTGACGGAAGTCGCCAAACGCCGTTGGTAATACGTGATGGTCGAATGCAATCGTGGCGCCTCGATGCGGCCGA
>DTWD01000159.1 GCA_012963185.1 Acidobacteriota bacterium | reverse complement strand
CTTAGGTGTGAGTCTCTGAACTGCAGCATACAGTGTAAGTCCGACGCCAAGGATCACGAGTCCGACAAATGACTCGAAGGTCCGTGTCCGTAACACGTACATCAACGTCCAGATATTGACCGCGAGAAAAACCGCGGGTGTCACCGGATAGCCCCACGTACGGTAAGGTCGTGGCAGGTTAGGCTCGTTCATCCTGAGTACGTATACACCTGCGACAGCCAGAGTAGAATTGGCAATTAGTAAGATTGACGCATAAAGCATCACCTGATCGAACGTCGATGTATAAATAAATGCGAGTGTCACCAATGTTTGAAAGACAAACGCATTGACCGGTAGGCCGCGTTGACTTTTCACCGAGAGCCAAGTTAATGCGGGCATATCTTCGCCCATAACCATCAGGATCCGAGGCCCTAAGAAGACATAGGCGCTTACGGTCGACGCTAGTAGACCGGCGATAATGGCCGCAGTAACCTGTCCGCCGGCCTCGCCAAAAATATGCACACCCGCTAGAAAGCCAACCTCGATCTGGCCGGCTAATTCGTCCATTGGGACGGTTCGTAGAAACACATAATTGAGCAGTGCGTAGAGTGCTGTCACCGCAAGAGTTCCCAGCAACAAGGATCGCGGTAGCGTGCGACTTGGCTGCTTAATCTCGCCCGCGACGTAGATTGCCGCATTCCATCCAGTGTAGGCATAAGAAACAAAGATGAGCGCAATCGCGAAGGCCGGTCCAGTTATCAGACCAACATCGCCCGCTTGCGGCCATAGCGTAATTCCCTGCACTTGGTCGACGGTGAACGCAGCACCCACAAAGCCAAGAATTAGACATACTTTTAAAACAGTCAGCAGATTCTGAAAGGTGGTTCCAGCTTGCAGACTCGATGCGTGAATAAGGCTAAAGCCTAGGACCACACCAGCGGCTAAATGATTCTCGGGGATGCCTGGGATAAACGTAGCCGTGTACGATGCCAAGGCCATCGCCGCCAACGCTGAGGGACCAGCGAACCCGACCGTCGCCGAAACCCATCCCGAGAGAAACCCTAGTGCAGGTGTGTACACCCGGCGGAGGAGGTGATACTCGCCACCAGAACGCGGTAGTGCAGCCCCCAATTCGCCATAGGTCAACGCGCCACAGAGCGCGACCACTCCTCCTACGAGCCACACCATCATGATGGCAAACGTCGAGCGAATTTCGGCGACCTGAAACCCAAGCGTTGTGAACACGCCTGAACCGACCATCGCGGCAATCACGACCGCTGTGGCCGTCGGCACGCCCAACGAACCGTTTCTGTGATTCTTCACATTCAACATCTACAAAAAAAGGCCGTTAGGCTGCCACGGTCAAGCACTCAACACCAGGTGCTGCCTCAAGGCTAAGGCTCTGGGGTTCCAATCATGACTGTCGGGAAACCCTGTGACGCGAGAGTCTGGTTCAGCGAAGTCACGTCGCTATCAACGATTGACTTCAATTCGTCCAGGACTCCTTGCATGCGGTCCTTCAGAACTGCTTGCACTTCCCGCTGCTGATCGTTTGGCGGGAAGTCGTAGGTCGCCACGTTTCGAATGAGATAAGCGAAACGTCCGGATAACATCGTGGGCCAGCGGACGCGATCTTGCCCCGTGCCCGTTAGTTTCATTTGGATAAGCTTTTCCTCCACCGCGATCAATGTGCCGCCAACTTCCTCAATAGCCTCAACAACCGATTTCTGACCATCACCCGTGTTGGTAACTACCGCTTGAAGATCGAGGAGTTGGCGCCTGAGCCACTCGATCTGATTCACGGCGTATGCGATTTGCTCTGAATCGTCGCGCAGCTCCTGGACCATCGCAAATTGCACCGCAATGTCTGCTTCACTACCTTCGGAGTTTGGATCTTTTAAGACCTGAAGTTGTTGTCGGTGTTCATCACCGTTGACATCCAAAACAATGGTGTAGCGACCCGGTGGTTGGAGAATTTCAAGCTGGCCTCCGCCCGATCGCCAGCGCTCTTTCCCAAGGTCTACCCAATCAGCGTAGCGTGGCGTCGTTCGCAGTTTGATTTCGACCGATGGATCACCACGCAAATCCCACCACACTCGATTGATGCCCTGCCGCTTTGTGCCGTCAAGCGTCCTCACAGTTGCACCGCGATCATCTTCAATACGGAGTACGACTGCACCCTCAATATCTGCATCTAGCCAGTAGTTAATTGCTGCCCCATACGGCGGG
>DTWD01000158.1 GCA_012963185.1 Acidobacteriota bacterium | reverse complement strand
TGCCGATTCGCTTCTAATCCAGCACGCCCTCGTTCGGTATTGAAGTACCACTGGTACCACAACCGTGCTTCGCCAGCAGCCGATGACGATGGTCGTGACGGCGACACCGTATCCTGCACGGAATACCCACCAATGGCGACCTGGGCACGCACGCGATCAGGATGCAAGATCGATGTAATACAGGCGGCACGGTTTCCCCAATCGAAGCCAGCCGTCGCAATCTGGTCTAATGACAGAGCATCAGCAAAATCAACAACATCCTGGGCAATGGCCGCTTGTTCGGCCATGCGGGGCTCGTCGGGATTTCGAAAACGCGTCGACCCGTAGCCTCGCAGGTACGGAACAAGGACACGGTAGCCTGCCTCCGCTAGTGGTGGCACCACACCGTCCCACGCACGAATGTCATACGGAAACCCGTGCAGTAAGACAATCGGAAATCCGTCCGAGTGGCCACTCTCTTCATAGCCGATATCAAGCACAGCCGTTTGCACAGTGCGCAACTCTTGATTCATCACGGCCTGTGCACCAGCCTGCACCGGTCGGCTTCCGCCTGAGGTCATAGCCGCTGCACCGACAGCCCCAGTAGCCTGCAAAAATTCACGTCGACTAGGAGTCATGCTCTCTCCTCCACACTAACGGACCGTTGCGCCTGACATATTCCTGAGTCCCGGTTAACGATCCCGACCTTGCGTAAGCCAGCATCCGTTGCGTCCAGCCGTCATCTATTTCGGTAATTCAGGTTGAGGTGGCGATGTCGCACCAAGTCCCAGTAAGACCGTTTCGAGTTCCGGGAAGCGTCGACCCAGATTTCCGTAAAAGACACCCTGGCTAATCGTCAACGGTGACCACCCACGTTCATTGACGTGACTGAGTGTCGCGCCCTGATCAAGCAAGAACAGTGTCAACTCCATTGCCCCACGCATTACAGACCCATGCAACGCACTATCGCCATTGTCGTCAATGGTGGTGACCGAATCCCCGAGCTCCATCATCAATTCCACAGCCTCAAGAGCTTCTTCATTACTTCCAGCACTCTCATTCGGCCAGACTGACACCCCAGCCGAGACCAACAGCGCAGTGGTACCGTCCTCATTCGTCAGTAGCGGGTCAGCACCAAGGTCAAGCAGAAGCCGCATTAACTCAAGATCGACCACCTTGGCGGCTAGAAGAAAGGGTGTCGCATCAATCCGGTTCAATAAATTGCGGTAGCCATCGCGTGGCTCCTTCGTCTGCCGCGCATTAACGTCAGCCCCATGCGCAACCAGTGCCTTAACGAGCTCAAGATCTGTGACACGTCCTCGTGGCCTCGGCGACGGATTATGTTGGTTTTTGTTGGTATTCGGTCGGCGTGTCCACACAACCTGGTGGAGAGCTGTCCAACCCTGCTCAGCAGCGGTCGGATCGGCACCACGTTCTAACAGCCGTACCGCCAAATCATAGTGCGCATTTATCACGGCGACGACCAGCGCACTCGTACCATCGGGAAGCGTCTGATGAATATCCGCTCCAGCATCAAGTAACGCGTCAACCGT
>DTWD01000157.1 GCA_012963185.1 Acidobacteriota bacterium | reverse complement strand
CGGACACCGATTGTGGGGCACGGTAGACGGGGTCTGTTTCAAGAAACCATTGACAGACATGCTCCCATTGAGTCCCACGTTTTTTGGCATCTAAATCGAACGACTCGAGAAATTCCGCGAAATCAGACGTCGCCAACACTCACGTAGCCTAGCGATTCATTTGAGATCCTTCAAAGAGATTTTGTAAATAGGGGTAGCCGTACGAAGCTAAAGTGCAAAGCGGAATCTCGTCCTAATTGGCGCTAGATTGGCGCTAATGAAATTCGTAAATTGCATAAATGCGAAAACATTAGGGGAAACGCACAAAAAAAGATCCGGAGACCCGCGATCGAATTACCCCCAGTCAGGTGCGCTACCAAACTGCGCCACATCCCGAACCGTGCAAATATTAACGTGTTTTTGATGGTGTCTCCTGTTGAAGCCCCATTAATCGAAGTATTTCGCTAGAAGAGATTAAAAAACACCCGCGGATATTTCCAGAGCTTTCCGAACCTTTCTTAATCGTGACGATTTCTTCTTGGCAAATTTGCATCATTTTTGCATCATGTTCTGCGCCGCTTTAGGGCCACGGTCTGCGCCTGGTTCAGACCAATGAAGGCATGGCGATTACAAACTGGAATACGACGCTACTCTACGAGCGTTCACGGTATGCTGCGGTAGGCTTGGACTCTGATGACTCGACGTTCTACGTACCTATTATTGGCCGTCGCAGTTCTGGTCGCGGCGACTTCTGTCGTGGGCATTGCGCAGCAGGAGTCTATCGAAGAAATTCGGGCGAAGGCGGAACTGGGTGATGCCGACGCACAGTACAGCCTCGGTGTCATATATCGCCAAGGACAAGGTGTAGCACCGGATGACGTAGAGGCCGCCAGATGGTTTCGGTTGGCGGCAGACCAAGGGCTTGGCGAGGCGCAGAACAATCTCGCCATCCTGCACATGACCGGGTACGGTGTGCGACGGGATTTTGCAGAAGCCGCAAGGCTGTTTCAATTAGCAGCGGAAAAAGACTACCCCGACGCGCAAACATCCCTCGGCTACATGTACTTCACCGGACTTGGTGTGTTGAAGGACGAAGCGGAAGCCGTTCGCTGGTATCAGTTGGCCGCCGATCAGGGGCTTGCCCAAGCACAGTTCAGCCTCGGCTACGCGTATGACATTGGCCAAGGTGTGCCACAGGATCACGCGCAAGCCTTTGGCTGGTATCGGTTGGCGGCAAACCAAGGTTCAGCCGGAGCGCAGTACAGCCTTGGCGTCATGTGTGACAAAGGGAAAGGTGTGCCGCAGGATGATGTGCAGGCATACATGTGGTTCAATCTTGCTGCGTCAAGAAGCAGCGGCGAAGCACTCGAGCGCGCAGCTAAAAACCGCGACAGAGTCTACGAGAGACTTACCTTTGACCAACGCGCCGAAGGCCGACGCCTTGCGCGCGAATGGAACGAAGCGCACCCGCGCTGGACTGGAGTCTGGTGATGACTGAATTAGTCTTCGAGAATTTGTCTGTAGGACCGGTCGTGTTTTGCTTTGGAAGTGTTGGGGTTGGGCAAGAAAACGATAGGCGTCGGATTTGAGCCAGCAAACCCCTGACGACAAGTCAGGAGCGCTACCAAACCGTGCCACACCCCGGCAATATCTATGCTCGGTCTGTTTCCTTCTTCGCTGCTCTAAGGACTCTAGGCTTACGTCCCACCTTTTTATTAACTTGTCGTTTGTTAGATAGTTCATTCGCCAGTCCGCTAACTGACACTGGTTCAGCATCGAATAATCCCTGTTTCTTGGCTTCGTTTGTAGACAACAACTCAAGTATCGATCGGAGCCCCTTCTTGGCTAGATTTATCCGTTCCCGCGCATCGTCCCCAAGAGATTCATCGACAGACCCATCACTATCGTCGACTTCTAGCCCGGCATCCAATTTTCGACGTGCTGCACCGAGCGTGAGCCCTTCCTCGTATAACAGCCGCTTTATCTCGAGCACCGTCTCCACATCGGCACGCCGATATACGCGCGCATCACCTTTCGACTTTCCAAGCACTGGAAACTCAGCTTCCCAAGACCTGAGTACATAAGGCTGAACCTCGGCGATTGAACACACTTCGCTTGCCTTAAAGACCGACCGCTTTGGGATCTCAACCGCCATTCGTCTCTGGATCACCCCAACATTCAGACTCGCGCGAGTATATCAGCCAGTCGAATTACTCGTCCGCGGAACGTCACGAACGACGACCACGCCGCGGTTGGACTCGACGAGCACGAGCTTTCAACCAAATCGGAGAACCCTCAAATCCAAACGCTCGCCGCAACTGATTTCGGAGAAACCGCTGGTACGAAAAATGAAACCGCGTCTCTATATTGGTGAAGAACACAAATGTCGGTGGCCGCGATGACACTTGCGTGGCATACAAAATCTTCACCTCTTTTCGACCGCGACTATGAGGTTGATGCCGAGCTGTCGCCTTGGTCACCATACGGTTGAGTTCTGCCGTTGACACATGCTTGGCGCGCGCCTCAACCACTTTCAAACTCCGAAAGAAAACCTGTTGTGTACGTTCTCCGGTCAGTGCGGAAATATGCAGAACCGGGGCAAAGTCAGCAAATTTGAGATTGTCCCGTAGGTCCGCATCGAACGTCTTCACGTAGTCGGCCCCCTCCTTCTTCACGAGGTCCCATTTATTTACCGCGATGATGATGCTGCAACCAGCTCGCTCCGCTTCACCAGCAACCGCGGCATCCTGCTTCGTTACACCGGCAGTCGCATCGATAAGCACGATTGCAACGTCTGCCCGTTTCAATGCACGCCGCGCAAGTAACGTGCTGACCGATTCGACCTGTCCTGACTGGGCAATTTTCCCTGGCTTACGAATCCCTGCCGTATCGACCAGTCGGATACGACGACCGTGCCATCCAACAACAGTATCGATCGCATCTCGCGTGGTTCCCGGAAGATCACTCACTAATACGCGCTCTTCTCGAACCAACCGATTGACAAGAGACGACTTCCCGACATTCGGCCGACCAACAATCGCTAGACGGATCTCAGTGCTGCCTTCGGAGGATTCAACCACGTCATCACTGGCACTCAGTTGACTCTTTCTTGCTAGACGTCGCTGACCCGGCAGTCTCGCTGCGACCTCATCAAGAAGATCACCGACCCCCAGGCCATGTTCTGCGGCAACGGTTACTACTGGCGAAATCGCAAGTTGGAAAAACTCGGCTGACCGATCTTGTAGTTGCGGGTTGTCGACCTTGTTCACAGCCAATACCAATGGGACTCCAATCCGGCGGGCATGCGTCACCACCTCCTCATCGGCTGGCATTAGTCCATCCCGCCCATCGACCAACACAACGAGCACGGCTGCCGTTTCGATTTCTCTCAGACCATGTTTGGCGACCTCTTCTTGCAACGGGTCACTACTTGCCCCAAACAGTCCGCCCGTATCGACTAACTCGAACTCTCTGCCGAGCCATTCGACAGGTCGTCTGAGAATGTCTCTCGTCGTTCCTGCTACAGGATTCACAATCGCCGAACGAGCACCTGAGACCCTATTAAATAGGGTCGACTTCCCGACATTAGGACGACCGATTAATACGACACGGTTCCCTTGAGCGCCCCGAGCTCCCTTCGTTACCATTTCGCTAACTAGTTTACCGTTCCCTTGACAGCCGTAAATTACAGTATCTATGATGTTTATACATACCGAGGAGCCGGATAACCATGATCAAAGTCGACATTGTCAATGAAGTGTCGAAGGCCGCGGACATCACAAAAGTGAAATCCGAAGTTGCTGTTGACGCGGTATTTGATGCCATGCGCATGTCGATGCAACGCGGTGAGCGGATTGAACTGCGTGGATTCGGTGTATTTCAAGTAAAACCCCGTAAACGGGGTATCGGTCGAAACCCCCGAACAGGCAAGGAAGTTCGCATTCCGCCTGGTCGAACCATTCGATTTAAGCCTGGTAAAGAACTCCAGAATATCGACGGCTAACCAAGCCCACAATAGTCGTCTTGCCACAAGAAACTAACAATCTTCTCGCCCCGTCTACATCGGAGGCGTTAACACCACTACCCCTTGGGACATCTGGTCAGCTTGACCACGAGTCATCGATACTGCAAACACCACAGCGCCGAGAACGCACGTGGCTTCATGTCGCACTGTTTCTCGCGACCGTGCTCACAACGACGTTCTGGGGCCGTATGCACTATGCAGGATTCCTGGCAAATTTTTCGTCTTCCGAATTGCCAGAAGTGTCATGGATCCATGGTGCATGGTACAGCTGGACAATATTAGCCATTCTCGGCACGCACGAACTGGGGCACTACTACGCCTGCCGTTATTACAACATCGATGCGTCACCACCGTTCTTTCTGCCTGCTCCAATTTTGACTGGAACATTTGGTGCCGTGATCAGAATTCGGAAACGCATTCCGACAAAAGCAATACTCTTCGATGTTGGCGTTGCAGGGCCAATCGCAGGGTTTATCGTCGCTGTTCCCACGCTCTTTCTTGGTCTCTGGTTATCGCGTATTACGCAACTACCTAGCGGCGATACGAGCTTCATCACACTCGGCGAACCACTTCTATTCCAGGCAGCGGCCTGGCTCGTTTGGGGTAGCACACCGGAAGGTTATTCGATCAACCTCCACCCAATGGGGTTTGCCGCATGGTTCGGATTATTTGCAACCGCTCTTAACTTGTTTCCGATCGCCCAACTCGATGGAGGTCACATCTCATACGCCGCATTTGGCCGCAAATCCACAACCGTCACCGTCGTCAGTTTAATTGCGTTAGTCGGACTTGGTTTCGTTACTCCGAGCTGGTTCGTCCTAGTTTCTTTACTCCTCATAATGATGATCGTGAGCGGAGGCCTAAGGCATCCACCTACTCTTGACGAACACGTCCCGTTAGACCGCACGCGACTCTGGGTGGCCGTAGCAGCGGCGATAATCTTCGCGCTTTGTTTTACACCAGCACCATTTGATATCGGCGGATTAACCGACGTCCCCTAACGAACCCCGTCATAGCATGTTGACGGGGTCGATATCGACCGTAACTTTTCGTCGAAGTCTCGGTCGCACCTCAAGTGCTGACCGAACTGCATCCCTCATTGCCCGGCGGTTGGTCCCCTTCAGAAACAACTGCGCACGATACTGACCACGAATCTTTGAGATAGGAGCCACCGCCGGTCCCATTACCTGAAAGAAATGACCGCACGAACGGAGATGCGTAGCCAAATCTTTCGCATCACTGATGGCCTCGTCATATGACCGCCCTCGAGCGACGACATTGACCATCGACAACGTGGGCGGGTACCGCAGTGCTTTCCGAAAACGAAGTTCTTCTTCGAAAAATGGCTCATACGCCTGTTGGCAGGCATAGCCGATACTGTAGTGATCTGGGTAGTAGGACTGGATAATCGCCTGTCCCGGCAAATCACCGCGACCTGCACGGCCAGCTACCTGTGTTAAGAGCTGAAATGTCCGCTCACCGGCTCTGAAATCAGCGACGGTTAAGCCCATGTCAGCAGACACGACACCAACGAGCGTAACCTTCGGGAAATCATGCCCCTTCGCGATCATTTGTGTCCCGATGAGCACCTGAATCTTGCCCTCACGAAATCGCGATAACAATGATGCTCCGGCCCCGCGTCGACGCACGGTATCCCGGTCCAGTCTGGCTACTGATATTCCAGGTAGTATTTCCGCAATCTCACTTTCGACTCTTTCCGTCCCGAAACCCAGCGACTCTAAGTAAGGTCCGGCACAATACAAACATGTTTCCGGACGGGCCACAGAATAATCACAATAGTGACACCGCGCGCGATTGATAGCGCGATGAAGCGTTAACGCAACGCTACAATTTGGACATTCCAATGCTCGCCCGCACTGCCGGCAAAGCATTGCCGTGGCATACCCTCGCCTATTGAGGAGCACTAATGCCTGATTACCGCGTGCAGCTGTTAACTCTAGTGCCTCACGTAATGCTCGACTTAAGACAACCTCTGTTCCCAATATGGCTGTTTCTTGACGCATGTCGACCACGGTAACCTCAGGAAGAGGTCGTTGTTGTACCCGTTCGGGCATCACAACAAGCTGATAACGACCAGTCCGGGTATTCTGATAGCTCTCAAGGGATGGTGTCGCCGAACCCAACACCACCAGTGCCCCAATCTGTTGAGCTCTAATTATCGCCACGCTACGTGCGTGATATCTCGGTGTTTCCTCCTGCTTATACGAACCGTCGTGTTCCTCATCCACGATAATCAGTCCCAGATTCTCAACAGGCGCAAACACTGCCGACCGAGTACCGATCACAATATCAACTTCCCCACGACGAATCCTGTGCCATTGATCGTGCCGTTCTCCATCAGATAATCCACTGTGCTGTATTGCCACACGGCGTCCAAAGCAACCATGGAATGTTGCCACCATCGCCGGCGTGAGTGCGATCTCCGGAACAAGCATCAACACACTTCGACCAAGCACCCCCATGTGCTGCGCAAGTCTGAGATAAACCTCTGTTTTTCCGCTTCCAGTCACTCCATGTAAAAGTGCAACCTGAAATGAATTGTCCGAACTGAGTTTTGTTAATTGTTTGATCGCCTGTTCTTGATGAATGGTTAACTCTCGCTCAGCGTCTGAATCTATCTGTGCGGACTGCATGACAGCCTCGCGCCCCAATGGGTCTCGTTCGACCTTCACCGAACGCACCGACACCAACCCTCTTCTCGACAGTCGATTTACGGAGTCAGTTCCGATCCCTTCACTTCTCAGTATTGATAATGGAACTCCACCTGACGCCTGTTGCAGGCGGCGCAGGGTAAGTCGCTGCCGTTGTCCGAGATCACTTGGAGGCGTTCCAAGGCAAACATCACGACCAAGATCAGAGAGTTGGACAACCTTCTCATATCTAAAAACTGACGCTCTACTTCTCCCTCGATCAGACATCGCGAGTGGTGGCATCGCCGCGGCGATCGCTTCACCACAACTGCAAGCAAAGTACTCTGCCACCCAACAAGCAAGTTCTAGAATATCTGGCGGCAGATATGGCTCCTCGTCGAGCACTTCGACGAGGTCCCGAACTTGACTACCTTCTACAGATACGGGCTCTCGCGAACCATTTGATACGTTATTACTCGGCGTGTCCCTTTCAACTACACAGCCGATAACACTTCGATGCCCGAGCGGGACGACCACACGAGTCCCAAAAGGGGGGGTGCCTATTCCGTCAGGTACTCCGTAAGTTAGCACCGGCAGAAATGGCACCGGCACGGCAACCGTTATTTGACGGGCCACGAGTTGTCGGTCTTTCGTGGTCGTAACCGGCTGAAATACAGACAAGACGACAACCGCTCACTCCCCACGGAGAATGGCACGAACCTGCCTCATATCTTCCCAAACATACCGCTTCTTGTCCGGGCTACGTAAGAGATACGCCGGGTGAAATGTTGGAATAAGTATTGTGCCTCTATAACTGTATTGTCGTCCACGTAGTTTCGAAATAGGCGTCTTGTCATCGCGAAGCAATGTTCTCACCGCAAATGCCCCGAGAGCCACAATCACACGTGGCTGAATCGCATCAATCTGAGAAAAGAGGAATGGTTCGCACGTTTCCACTTCATCTGGTTCTGGGTTTCGATTCTGTGGCGGACGACACTTAATGACATTTGCGATGTACACATCATTACGGTTCAAGTCGATGGCTTCAATGATTTTGGTGAGCAATTTGCCAGCACGTCCAACAAACGGCTCGCCCTTGATGTCTTCGTCACGCCCTGGAGCCTCTCCTACGAACATGAGATCTGCCTTCGGGTTCCCCTCACCAAAGACTAAGTTCGTCCGCCCTGCGTGCAGTTTGCAACGTGTACAGTCACCAATCTCGCCACGAAGGCGTTTCAACTCCGCTTTAGCATTCATTCCTGAGTCCGCTGACGCCCCCGGTCTTCGCCACACCTCATCACTGCTAACTCCGTTGACACCGAGTTCTCTGAAAAATTGAAGGTGCGCCGCAAGAGGTCCACCGCTGCTCACAGACACCTACACTCGGTTGGCAGTCAGTCGATCTTGGACGCATGATTCAATGCGGTTAAAAATCAAACGGGCTAGATCACGTTTAGATCGTTTCGTAACCGGCTCAACCTTATCTCGAGTCACAAGTGTCACGATATTCGTGTCAACATCAAACCCTGCTCCGGCTTGAGTCACATCATTGGCAACCACTAGGTCTATTCGTTTGCTGCGAAGTTTCTCTGAGGCCGACTCAATAAGATCTTCGGTTTCAGCCGCGAATCCAACAAGGAACGGTTTAGACGAGTTCCCGCGAGCTTCGCCAAGGCCAGCAAGAATGTCCGGGGTCTTGCGTAACCGAAGGACTAACTCATCATCACTTTTTCTGATCTTCGTTTCCCTCGGTCCTATGCCACTCGCATAATCAGCAACCGCGGCTGCCATTACAACCACATCAACAGGCTCACTACTCGTAACCTTCATCACAGCACGATGCATCTCATCGGCACTCCGAACCGACGTCACCTCAGCTCCGACAGGAGGCTCTAGTACTGTTGGACCTGTCACCAATAACACCCGGGCACCACGAGCAATCGCCTCCGCGGCCACAGCAAACCCCATACGTCCACTTGAGCGGTTACCGACATAGCGGACCGGATCGACATCTTCATACGTCGGCCCTGCCGTTACTAGAACAACTCGTCCCGCCCAATCCCCATCGCGACGAAGACATCCTCCAACCGCAGACACAATCACATCGGGTTCTGCGAGACGGCCTTTTCCGATCCAACCACACGCAAGGTAGCCATCATCCGGGGCAATGAACGAAACACCTCGCTCTGCCAAGACACGACAATTAGCTTGAACCGCAACGTTTTCATACATATTGGTATTCATCGCAGGAGCAACTAACACCGGAGCAGTCGTCGCAAGAAACAACGAGGACAAAAAATCGTCAGCTATCCCATGAGAAAACTTCCCAATCACATTTGCTGTCGCCGGAGCCACCAGCAACAAGTCAATCGATGACGCAAGCGCAATATGGTCGATGTCCGTGTTTACACCAGGTTCGTACTGATCCAACAGTACTCGTCGACGCGTAATCGCCTCAAACGTCAACGGTCCAATGAATTTTTGCGCGTTGGCGGTCATTACAGCTACAACTTCATGTCCCTGTCGCTGCAGTTGACGAGCTACTTCCACAGACTTATAAGCGCTAATACCACCACTGACACCAAGTGCAATCAATGCCATCGTTTTCGTCTCTGACTATGTCCCGAAGGTCTCTGCTATCTGGGTTGCGCTCGTCCGCATTGCTTCGGCGGTTGAGCGTTCCGCTGTAACAATATTACAGAGCGTACTAACGCATCGTTCAAGTTGGTCATTTATAACAATGTAGTCGTAATCTTGTCTGACAGCGACCTCTTGCCTGGCTGTGACGAGTCGTCGATTTAATTCATCCGGACCTATCTCTGATTGACTCCGCTCAAACAGTCGCTCTTGCAGCGCTGAATAAGAAGGCGGCAAGAGAAAGATCGATACGACGTCCGTGAATCGCTGCCGCACCTGCTGCGCTCCCTGCACATCTATAATCAACACGACATCCTGTCCAGCAACCAATTGG